>JARQTN010000151.1:5410-39876 GCA_029976695.1 Lewinellaceae bacterium | reverse complement strand
AGGCTCAGGATTTAGATCCTTCGCATCCACAGCATCCTTCGCATCCACAGCATCCACATTCCCTCCAATCCATTAAATTGCAGATTCAAATTTTCACGACAAGATGACCAGAATATTTCTCCTCTTCTTCCTTTCGGCAGGTTCAGTTGTATTGGATGCACAACCAGAAATCAATACAAATGACCTTCACGGGCTGCAGTACCGGTGCATCGGGCCGAGCCGGGGCGGCCGGGTCACTGCAGTGGCAGGCGTGCCCTCGGAGCTGTTTACCTTTTACATGGGGGCCACCGGGGGCGGCGTGTGGAAGACCACCGATGCCGGGACGAGCTGGAGGAATATCTCGGACGGATATTTCAAGGTGGGATCTGTCGGGGCGATTGCTGTGGCGCCTTCGGACCCGAATGTGGTCTATGTCGGGACGGGGTCTGCCGAGCCCCGCGGAAATGTTTCGATCGGCAACGGGGTGTACCGCTCCACCGATGCGGGCGAGACCTGGAAGTATATCGGGCTGGAGAAGGCCGGGCTGATCGGTAAGGTCATCGTCCACCCGCAAGACCCGGACCGGGCCTTTGTCGCCGTGCTGGGCAATATCTTCGGGCCAAACCCGGAACGGGGCGTCTACAGGACAACCGATGGCGGCGAGACCTGGAAAAAAGTCCACTTTGTAAGCGAAAGGACAGGCGCCATCGACCTGGCCATGCACCCGGAGAACCCGCGCATCCTCTTTGCAGCCATGTGGACGGCTGAACGGAAGCCCTGGACGCTCATCGACGGCAGCGAAGAAGGCGGCATCTGGAAGACCACCGATGGCGGCGATACCTGGACGAAAGTGAAGGGCGGCCTGCCGGAAGGCCTGGTCGGAAAAACCGGGCTGGCGATCTCCCCGGTAAATGGCGACCGCATCTGGGCACAGATCGAAACGGCAGAGGAAGAAAAAGGCGGCCTGTACCGCTCCGATGACGGCGGCAGGACGTGGGACCGCATCAACCGGGACCACAACCTGCGGCAGCGGGCCTGGTACTACAACCGGATCGTCGCCGACCCGCAGGACGAAAACACGCTTTACAATATGAATGTCCGTTTCTGGAAGTCGATCGACGGCGGAAAAAATTTCTCATCCATCCGTACGCCACATGGCGATAACCATGCGCTCTGGATCAACCCGCACCGGACGGAGATCATGATCGAAGGGAATGACGGCGGGGCCTGCGTGACGCTGAACGGCGGGGATACCTGGTCGACGCTGAACAACCAGCCGACTGCCGAGTTTTACCGGGTGACGGTGGACAACCAGTTTCCCTACCGCGTTTTCGGCGCACAGCAGGATAATTCGACGATCTCAATCTCCAGCATGGGACCTGATGGCCTCACACCCTACCAGGACTGGTATAGCGTGGGGGGAGGCGAGAGCGGGCACATTGCCGTCGACCCGCGCAACCCGGATATCGTGTATGCGGGCAACTATATCGGCCAGATCACCTACCTGGACAGGGGCAAGGGCTTCACAAAGAATATCGTGGCTTATCCCCAGATGCACGATGGCGTCGCCCCCAGGGACATCAAATACCGGTTCCAGTGGAATGCGCCGATCCGGATCTCCCCGCACGATCCCGATGTGCTGTACCATTGTTCGCAATTCGTCCACCGGTCGCGTGACAAAGGCCAGACCTGGGAGACGATCAGTCCCGACCTGACAACAAACAACGATGCCTGGCAGGACATCCCGGGCGGGCCGGTTCAGCATGACCACACCGGCGTGGAATTGTACACCACGATTTTCGCATTTGAGGAGTCGCCCATCGAACCCGGCGTGCTCTGGGCGGGCAGCGACGACGGGCTGATCCATATTTCAAGGGACAATGGCGAAACATGGGAAAATCGGACACCCCGCGGCATGCCTGCAGGTGGCACGGTCAATGCGATCGACGTTTCCGTGCATGCAAATGGCAGGGCGATCGCGACGGTCTTCAGGTACCGGGAGGATGACTTCAGGCCGCATGTATTCCTGACGGACAATTTCGGGAAGGACTGGAAACTGCTGACGGACGGCAAGAACGGCATACCGGAAAACCACTTTGTCCGCGTGACCCGTGAGGATCCGGAGAATAAAGGCCTCCTCTATGCCGGGACGGAATTCGGGATGTATATCTCCTTCGACGAAGGAAAGCATTGGCATGCATTCCAGCAGAATCTGCCGGTGGTCCCGGTCACTGACATGCTGGTCAAAGAGGATGACCTTGTAATTGCGACACAGGGAAGGTCGTTCTGGATCCTGGACGGGCTGGATGCCCTGCGCGCGTATCCGGAGGTCAGGGCCCTTTCGGATATTTCCCTGCTGCCTCCCGAAAACGCGGTCCGCACCCAGTACAGGGCAAACCGCGGTGCCCCCGGTATCGACAGGGCGCCTGACGGGGCGACGATGACCGTGTATGTTCCCGAGGGGATATCCTCGGACTCGCTTGTCACCCTCCGGATCAGGGACCCGGAAGGCCGGGTGCGAAGGACATTTTCCACCTCCCCGGACAAGGATAAAAAGGAAGAGAAACTGAAACTGAAGGAAGGCCTGAATACCGTCAGCTGGGACCTGAGGTATGAAAAACCGGAGATCCTTGATGATGCTTTCTTTTCGCTGGCATCGACATACGGTATTAAAGCACTGCCCGGTGTGCACCAGGTTGAATTGGTCATGGGCGACAAGGTGATCGCCCAGCCGCTGGAAGTTGTGCTGGATCCCCGCTGGGACCAGCCTGTCGAAAACCTGTTTTCGCAGTATGCGCTGACCATGAAAGCGAAGGAATTGCTCGAGGAGATCCATGCCTCCATCCGCCGGATCAGGAAAGCACGCAAGCAGATCCGGGCCTTGATCCCGAGGTTTGAATCGATGCAGGAAGGGGATGAATTGAAAAAGGAAGCAGACCGCCTGGTGAAATGGCTGACGAAACAGGAGGAGATGCTGATCCAGACGAAGAGCGAATCCGGGCAGGACCCGATCAATTATCCGCCCATGCTTGACGATCAGGCCGCGTACCTGTATTCCTTGCTGAACAGGCAGGATGACAAGCCCAATGAAGGCGCATTCGAGCGGTTTGCTGACCTGGAGGATGAGTGGGCCACGCACCGGGAAAATATCCGCGTATTCTTTGAAAAAGACATCAAAATATACAACGAAACCCTGGAACAGGCGGGGATGACCCATATCTTTATGAAGGTGATCCGTCCGTGAAGTGGAGGGCTTCCGGTAGTTTCTATTTGGATATGCAATAACAGAATAATCGAACAACAGAATAACTGAACCATCGAATTCATATCATTTCGGGTCAGGAATGATTACCTTGGCAGCCTCGAAGGTATGTGCAAGTAAATGTGATCCATCAGATGAAATACCTCAACCTATTCCTGGCTTTACTTTTCGCCGTTTTCGCCGTGGTTCAGCTGAATGACCCGGACCCGCTCTTCTGGACGCTGATCTACGGGATCATGGCGCTCATTTCCGGATTTGCGGCATTCAGAAAGTATAACCTCTGGCTCATGCTGGCTGTCCTGGCTGTGCTGATCTTCGAGCTGTTCAAGCTGTTCCCGTCGATCACCGGCTGGGTGCAGGACGGGATGCCCAGCATCATCTCTTCCATGAAGGCGGAAGAACCCCACATTGAATTTGTACGGGAATTCCTCGGCCTGTTGATTTGCTTTGTGGTTCTGATCTTCCACTACTTCAATTATCGGAAAAAGAGCCTTCAGCGCGCAGCAGAGGAGGGCCTTGATTAGAAGTTGAATTTCGGGAAAAAGACCCCCGTGCGTTCCACATAGGCCTGATATTCTTTTCGGTCCCCGTATTTCTTTTTTGCGGATGCCTCAAGCAGGTTGCCTCCGCTGATGTACCTGAGCAGGATGAAGATCCAGACCGGGCTGATGACCGCGATCCACTGCCATCCGGAAAGAGTCGTCATGCAGTACAGGAATATCCCCGTCCATACCAACCATTCCCCCAGGTAATTCGGGTGTCGGGAGTATTTCCACAGGCCTGAATGGATAAAGTCTCCCTTGTTCTTATCCTGTTGTTTGAAAGTAAATTTCTGGTAATCGGCAATTGTTTCCACCAGCAATCCCACCAGGAAGACGACCATTCCGAAACCCTGCCAAAAACCCAGGGCGGGGTCCGGATCCTGCATGCCGAAAATGACCGGCAAGCCTATGACGATGATTGAAATGAATTGCAAGACCCAGAACCGGGCAAGGCGCAGCCAGTCTTTTCGCCATCTGTCAAACCTCCTGTCCTTTCCCCATCGATGAATTCTTATCCCGAGGTAAATGCCCAGGCGGACTGCCCACAGGAAGACCATCGATGCCAGGATCCAGTGAAATGCATCTGGTGTGCCGGTCATGGCCAGGCCATATCCTGCAATCAGGGCGAAGCTCAGGGCATAGATGACATCCGTAAACTGGTCTGACTGCCGCAGGAATGCATACAGGAAACCTGCGATATGGATAAACCCGATGATTGCAATGATGATCAGCATGATGGTTGAACGTTTCGGAAATTCAAAGGTTTCGGAATCATCCCTGGAACTGAAAAAATGGGTGGGAAATCAGACTTTCGCAATCTGATTTGTGCTTCTGGCAGGAATCGATCGATAGACTTTCAAGGTTGGTCGAAAGGAAAATGAAAATGTAACTATTGGGCCCCTGAAACCGTTTAATTAATAAGTAAAAAAATGTGCAACAATGATGGTGTCAAGTTCACATAGAATGTTTTTTACCGGATTATTGTGCTGGATGGTTTTCGGGTTGTCGTTTTCCGCTTTTTCCATTGACCATGCAGTCAAATGGGTCGAAGATGAACGCCCTGAAGTCATTCAGCTTGTCTATTTCAAGGGCAAATTGCTGAGGGACCAGGTGCTGCTTACCTGGATGTCCGCTGTCGATCTGGAACATAATGGATTTTCCGTTGAAATGAAATTGAACAACCAGTCCTGGGAAAAGATCGGCTGGATTGAGGCCACATCAGAGAGTTTTGACTCTCCGGAATACAAATTTGTGTTTGAGGACCTGATGACCGGCCAGTACTATTTTCGGCTGGTCCAGGAAGATATGTTCGGGGTGGAAACCTTTTCAAATGTGGTATCCCTGCATTTTACCGGTCAGCCAGATTCAATTGTTGCCTACACGGACAAGGAAAGTGCCCTCCTTTTTTTCGAGGGGCCTCCCTCTGAAAGGGTGGAACATGTGATGCTATTCGATTTTTCAGGCAACGTGGTCTTTGAAACTGACCACCTTGAAAGCGGTAATATGGTCTCTATTGCTCACCTTGCATCCGGACAATATGTGCTGGAATGTGACTATAATGGAGTGCGGGCCCGAACGCACGTGATGTTCTGATACGTTATGGACAACAATGACATAGTGCACTCATAACAATCCAATGTATAAATGAAAATGGGATAAGTTGAATGGGGTTGGAGTGGAGTGGAGGTCAGGAGGCGATCGCTGCAGCTTTCATTTTTTGCCTGAGTTTTTGCCGTGCAAAACTGATCCTGCTCTTTACAGTTCCGATCGGGATATCGAGTTTGTCCGCTATTTCATTGTACTGGTAACCTTCAGCGTGCATGAGCAGGGGCATCCTGCTTTTATAACTGAGTTCCTCAATATTCGAGCGGATTTCCTGGACACGAAGATTTGAATATCCCCTGTTTTTGGCCATCCCTTTCCGGTCAATAGCAAAAGAAAGTTCCTCAACAGGCTTGTGGACGACACCGCGTCTTTTCCGTTTATGATATTTATTGATAAATGTGTTCTTCAGGATCGTGAACACCCAGCTTTTGTAACTGGAATCTTTACGGAACGTATGCCTGCTTCGAAATGCTTTCAAAGCTGTCTCCTGGACGAGATCTTCCGATTCGACCAGATCTTCCGTGAGTTGCTTGGCAAAATGATAAAGTGCAGGGGTATATTTTTTGTGAAGTTTTCTGAATTCTTTCCTTGTCATACAGGATTTTTCGTGAACAATACATATGATACAACGTGATCATCACCCAATTTGTTCAAAATATTCACAAAATGTAATTAATATTCACAATTTGGGCGATTTGTGATATTTGAAATGGTTTTATATTTCTGTCTCCGAACTGAAGTTAGAAGCTCTTCGGAGCTCTTTAGGGCACTGAAGACAGAATCGATATTGGATGGATGGGTTATTCGGCAGATTCATGCTCGTGGCCTGTCTTCTGGTCACCCGGGGAGATTGAATTGATCACAAATTCATTTTGGGTGAGCAGATGCTCTGTGAGCTGAATAAAATTTTCAATATCGAACATCAGTTTTGAGATCTCGGGTGTCTTTTGTTTTATCCGTTCTTTCCTGAACTGGTAGAAGGCTTTGAATCCCTCCAGTATTTTCCTGATTTTTAACGAACTTTCCTTGAAGGAGTTCACCACCTTTTTGGGTGGAATTTCCCGGGTCACAGGCAGCCGGGCGGTATTTTTCCGAATTTCCTCCTCATCTTTGAAACGCTTGTATTGATCCTCTTGATCAAGCTTCTTTTCGATGAATGTTTTCAGTTGAATATCAAAAAGTTTCGCCATTTCCAGGATGATCCGTAACCGTGGCTCGACGTTTTTACTCTCGTATGCGGCAATATTGGATCGTTTGATCCCAAGTCTGGCAGCTAATTGTTCCTGACTGAGATTGCGTTTTTTCCTCAGGACCCGGATATTATTTGAAAGTGGTGTATTTGAAGACATACAGGAATATCTTGCGATGGATTACATGCTTCTTACACGTAATGGTCGAGAATGTTCAATTATGATCATGATGTTTATTTTATTCACAAAATCGGTAAATTGGATCATTGTTTCAAGTGTTTTCAAAGACAATGGCAATGAAAAAGCGCATTCCTTCCCCGACCAATTTTGGTAAAAACCTGCGCACCCTGCGCACGGGAAAAGGTATCGGCCAGGGTGCACTTGCTGCCGAACTCGGACTGACACGACAGAAGATCGCATCCTATGAAACCGGCATCGTCGAACCCAATGCCAGCGTATTCCTGGCCATTTGTGCCTGGTTCGATATCCGGCCTTCCCGGATGCTGAATGAGATGGTCGAGGATCCAGGGCCCCACACACCTGTATCAGAAACTCCATCCTCGAAAAGACGACCAGCAGATAAAGGAGAATTGATCAAAGCCCTGAATAAACTCAGTCTGGATACTGGCGAATTCAGCAGGATCCTCGATGGATACGAAACCCTGCGATCCACAAAGATAGGAATGGAAAGATCTGAGGATGAAGGTGCGCTGTTCAGCTTGTATGAAGACCTGCTTTCCGTCATGCACATGCTTACTGAAGCAAACAAAAGATTTTTTGAGAGCGTACCATCAAATCAATAATATTATCCCTCTCATCGAACAAATTGAAAGTTCGTCCGCTCTGATAGGTAAATAGTGAATATGAAAACACGCGGAGCTGAATTATTTAATATTGGAAAAGAAAAGATTTCAAGCATTACCGTACTCTCACAGATCAAGGTAATGCTGGAAGAGGATGTCAAGGTTCTGGAATCGATCAATCAACACCAGTCTTTTTCGAAGTCGTTCAAAATGCTGCTCACAAGCCTGATCAATGCAAAGAAAAAAATGCTCAAGTTGATCAATGAGCCGTATGGTGTATTCCCTGAAGCTGTTGCACCTCCCCAACGCAAGGGAGTCAGTTCTCACAAAATGAGCAGTCATGCCAATTTTGAAGATGAGATCAGCATGTGTTCGATGTTTTATAAGATCGAATCAGATCAGATGAATTATGTCAGGCACCAATTATACCGGAAAGGGATACCCACTGACATTTATCACATTACAAAGAAAATTCTCGGTATGTATACACGTATTGAGTCCCAGCTCAAGAGAATTGTAAAAACAAAGCAAATTTTTCCTCTCCGCAGCTGACACACCTCCCGGTTGAGATCAGAGGTGTTCGATGCCGGACAAACCCCATAATCATAAATGAAGTAGTATTGATCAGATCAAGGGTCAACAACTACGTAATCTTTTAATCAAAAAAAATATAACATGGAAAACAGAGAAAGAAATTATTTGATTTTTGGCGCATTAGCAGGAGCTGCAGCTGGTTACTGGTTGAACAGCAAGCAGGGCAGGGAAGTACGCACTCAAGTTGCTGATGCCTCTATTGAGCAGGTGGATAAAGTCAAGTCTTATGTGACTGACGAAGCCGAATCGATTAAAAATCATGCTGGCCAGTTAATCGAAAAGAGTATTGAACTGGCAAAAGGCGCAATGAATCATGTACAGGCAGAAACGAATGATGTTTCTTCAACGATGTCAGATTCATTCTCAAAAGGCGTTGCCAGGGCAAAGAAAGCAATTGCTGACCTGGAACATCAACTTGAGGAAGAAAGCGCCAAATCTTAATAAAGCGAATTCCCAGGAAAAACCATGGAGGAGATCCGGAATGCAACCGAACAGGTCGGCCGACTGACTGAATTTGGCAGACAGTATATCGAAGAGAAAGTGCACCTTTCCAAACTGGAAGTTGCCCATAAGACAGCACAGGTCGCCTCGGAAATCACGTCGAAAATCATTGCTTTTGTATTCAGCATGATTGCCCTGGTGTTTTTTGAATGCGCCCTGATGTATGTGCTTTTCATTTCCCTCGAGTCTTTGCTCATCTCTCTGTTGATCATTGGCGGCATGAATATTTTGCTTGCTGTCTTTATCATCCTGTTCAAGAAGGCTTTGATCACGAATGCAATCCTCCCATATTTCATCAGACTCATATTCAAAAACGCTGGATCATGAAAAGGACGCAAGAGATTGACACAATGGAGGATCTGGAAAAGGAGATCCGGAATTCAAAAATCCGGCTCCGGAATATCCAGTTTTTTATTGACCGGGAAATCACATATGCACAGGAAATCATTGCCCGTTCTTCTTCGCATTTTCCCGCAGTCCTCACCCAGCCAGAGAACAGGCAACTTGCCTACAGCGATCGGGAATTGAGTGCCTGGAAGCGCTTTCTCAGCGAGGCAGGGCAAAAGATAAAGGCAGTCCTGATGGAGACAGCTTTCTCCGTCCTGATCCAGCAACTTCATTTTAATAAATCACAAAAAAGATAGATATGGAAACCATCACAACAAACAATGCAACCCAGGAAGCCAAAAAACCGAATATCAAGCTCGGGTTTTCAAAGATGGAAACAGCAGAACTTGTTACAGCAATGAACATGCTCCTCGCAAATCTGCAGGTGCATTATCAGAAACTTAGAAATTATCACTGGAATATCGAAGGACAGGATTTTTTCGAGTTGCATGAACAATTCGAGATCGATTATCACAATGTCCGAACGAGGATTGACGAAATTGCTGAACGTATCCGCGTTTTCGGCAAGCACCCAATGAGCACGATGCAGGAATATCTTGAACATTCGACCATTGAAGAGACGTCACAACCTCTTTCTTCATATGAAATGGTCCAGGAAATCAAATCAGATCTTGTGACCCTGGTATCACACATGATTGATGTCGTCAATGCGGCACAGGAATGCGGTGATTCAGCTACGATAGACATGGTGAACGGATACATGAAAGCGACGGAAGAGCGTCACTGGATGTATACTGCCTGGTCTAAAAAATGAGAGATCTGAAGCAGCATAAATGAAACGGGAAAAGCCAGCAAATCGAGCTGGCTTTTCTGTTCTCTGAAAACGATTTTTAGTCTTTCACTGTCATAATTAGAAAAATGAATAAAATAGAATTTAAAGATCAGGCACGCAAGAAAGCGCTATCTGTAAGATTTGGTCTCATCGCGGGTATACTCATGGCTGCGGTCCTTGTTTTCCTTGAATATTTTCTTGGTGATTCAGCCCCCTATCTGAAACTCCTGCAGTTTGTACCATTGTTCATCTGTATTGCATTAGCGACAAGTATATTCAAGCAGGAAATGCACGGGCGGAAGATCTTTGTCAAGGGGTTTGATATCGGTTTCAGGTCCAGTCTGGTGGCCGGTTCAGTGCTCTTTGTGTTGAATGTATTCCTGTTCATCTTTGCCGATGACCTGGCATTTTCTGTGTTTGCGATTGAGCCGCATTCCATTGGACAGGCATTCATCATATCTTCAATTCTCTTGTTTGCCACCATTGCTTTTGGTGTGATCTTTTCCTTTGTCAATCTCACCTATTTAAAGGAGTCTGTAAATTTCTGAAACCAGAAAATTGCCGATTTCCTTGCAATTGACTGATTTTTTCCATACTGTATAGATCGGTCCTTTATGGCAACTCATGCATTTCCCTGGTATTTCTGCCGCTGACCGAACAATTACGAGATATACGGGTAAGGTATATGTTCCCCTTATTTTCCAAACTTAAAATGAATGTGATGAAAAAGGAAAAAATGATTCGCAAAGCGATAGACTGGGCCCAAAAGAAAGGCATGCACACCATTAAATCCGTCATTGATGAATATGAGGACCCAAAATCATTTATCAGGCAGAAAACGAATAACCCGATGAGACCTGATATCACAGCGTTTTTGCGGAGCAAGAAAAGATACATTGAAATTGCAGACCGGAATACAGAAAACCTGAATCGGATGGTGACGAAATGGAAACTACTTTCCAAGATAGCCAGACATTCCGGGAGTAAATTCTTTATCCTGGCACCATACGGACACAAAGCATTTGCAGAACGTATCGTAGACAGGTACAATATCCGCTCCGAGGTTCAGGCGTTGAGTTGAATACCCAGTTTCAAGAGGCATAGTACAAATTATTTTTCACGAAAAAAGAGTTAATGAGATCAATTAAAATTACTGCATCCATCACCCGGAGGGACGAGAAATCTCTGGATAAATACCTGAACGATATCTCAAAGTATGATGTGTTGTCACCTGATGAGGAGTACCGTCTGTTCAGCACTCGTGGTCCGGAGAGGGATGCGGCAATGACAAAAATAGTCCGCCATAACCTGAGGTTTGTCGTGTCGGTTGCAAAGAAATACCAGCATTGCGGCCTTTCACTGCCCGACCTGATCAATGAGGGAAATGTTGGACTGATCAAAGCGGCCCATCGTTTTGATGAAACACGCGGATTCAAATTCATTTCCTACGCGGTCTGGTGGATCAGGCAGTCGATCATCCAGGCCATCAACGAGAAAAGCCGGAAGATCCGCAGTCCCCTCAATATGCAAACCCTCCAGTCCAAGATTTTCGAAGTACGCAGACAGTTTGTCCAGTCCAACGACCGGGAGCCCAGCCATGAGGAAATTTCTGAAATCATGGAGATTCCCGAAGAAAAGGTATCCCTGGTGCTCCAGGTAGGTCAGAAAACAACGTCCCTCGACAAACCTGCCGGTCATGATACCGATACAACCGTTGGAAACCTGTTTGCAGATGAGAGCATGAAGTCTCCGGATCACAAGCTTTCCCAGAATGAAAGCAGCAGGATATACCTTGAGAATATCCTGAAAGGGTTGCCGCCGAAACACAGGTATATCGTCTCGGAATACTATGGACTGAATGCCCCATTCCCGAAAACGCTATCTGATATCGCACAGGATCTCGACCTGAGCAAAGAGCGCGTCCGCCAGATCAGGGACAAGGCGATCCACAAGCTGAAACGGTATGTCAAGCAGATGCCGGCATATGAACAGTTGAGGGTGTAAACAGCAGGAACATTTTCTCCCACTCCCGTCCAATTCATTGAATTCGAATATCGGGCATACTTCATCGCCCAATCCATGGCTTTGAAGGCCTGTATTCAATAAATTATTCACATGCAATCATTTATGGAAAGCTTTTCAGCTGCATTTGATAACCTCATGTCCAATGCTGATCAATGGATCAACGACCTGGTCATGTTTCTGCCAAATATTCTTCTGGCGCTTTTCATCGGGCTGCTGTCGTTTTTATTTTCCAAATATGTGCGAAAAGTGGCTGTCCGGTCTATATCGAAAGTAACCGAAAACAAGACTGTACTGGGTTTCAGCTCAAACCTGGTCTCTGTTGTTTTTGGAGTGCTCATGTTGTTTGTAATCCTTGGCATTTTGAACCTTGGTGAAGCGATCAACAAGATCCTTGCCACTGCAGGGGTGCTCGGTCTCGCAGTAGGCCTGGCTTTACAGGACCCGATGAACAATCTTTTTTCCGGTGTTTTTATGTCAGTTCGGGAATTATATCGCATTGGCGACCTGGTCGAGACGAACGGATATTTTGGATACATTTCAAAAATTGACCTCAGAGCGACAAGGATCAAACTGCCGGGAGGCGAGGAGGTGACGATCCCGAATAAACTGGTCATCCAGAACCCTTTGAAGAATTTTGATACTTCCGGAATCCGCCGCGTGGATATTCCGGTCGGCGTCCATTATGATGATGATTTGTCACAGGTAGAAGAAACTGCAAGAAAGGCAATACAACAACTTGACATGGTAGATAGGGAGAAGTCAGTAGATGTATTATATGAATCATTTGGGGATAGTTCGATCAACTTGCTCGTCCGTTTCTGGCTTGAGGCCCCAACTTTAAGAAATTATCTCACTGCAAGAAGCCTTGCAATCAAGAAGATCAAAGCAGCTTTTGATGATGCCGGGATTACGATCCCTTACCCGATCCGTACGCTTGAATTTGCTGGAGAACAGAAATTGTCGATCACACAAAACAACATGAAAAGAATCCATGCTGACAGCAATTAGTCTGCGATAAAAAAAATAGCGTGAGGCAATGCTCCTCCTGAAGATCAGAAATAATTTGTAATCCCGAATGACATCCTGTACGCCCTGATTTTGCTATGGACATTCAAATCACTATACACATTTGTTAAACCTGCCTGGAATCCACCACCAGCGAAAACACCAATTTGTGGTGAAAAGAGATAGGAGAACCTGAGGTCAACTCCGCTCGATAGAGTCAGGTGATTGTATGCTTTTGTTTTTCCTTTAAAGCCGGAGTACCGATGATGCATTGCCTGGTGATGGGATTCAAAAGCATACGCAGTGCTTTCTTTTCCAGTGACGATGCCAGGGATCAGGGACAGGCTGCCTGTCAGGTTGAAACGTTTTGAAATATTGATTGATTTTGAAACTCCAAGAGGAATCTCGATCAGTTTCAGCTTGTGTCTTGCATGCAGGTCCAGGTTCAGGATGGTTTGGGGCTCGATATCGTCTTCTGCAAGCCTGAGCAATCCAAAATTTGCTTCAACATCACCAACCGGGGATGGAAATGAATGGCTGAAATCACTTGTGAAGTTCCCGTCATTTCCTTCTACCTCAAGCAGCGGATCATAGGGAAGTGCGATGTAGTATGCAGTCTGATACTGGTATGCCCCGTAACGGATGCCGGAGAATACCTGAAGGCCTTTATTCAGGTTTCTTGAGAGACGCACTGAGAAGGCATCTGACCATACACCTAGATCGTTGATTCCCCTGAATTCAGGCGCATCCGGGTATTGTGTTGTATTCTTTAGCTTGGCAAAAGAGGGTTCATACCCAATGGACAGCTGCCATGCATGCCGATTCTTCTGCACGGGCTCGATAAACTGTACGTTCGGGAGGGTATGTGGTACCTGGATTTTCCGATCGGGGATTGTATGAATGATATTTGCAGAAGGCAGAACATTTACCGGACGCTCCTCCCGCAAGTTGACATCAACCATCGATTGCTTTGTAATGACGTGCTTTCCAACGGGTCCTTCTTCGGTGTGCTGCGATATCTTTTTTGAGGACTCTTGATCAGCCGGATTCTCAACAAGTGAAACATCGTTTTCTCCTTGTGTAACCATATTCGTGGCTTTCGAATAACTTTTGACTTTTGAATTGAGAGTACCCTGTGTATCTGATTTCTGGATTATCGGTTCAGCGAGGACTCTTAATTCATCTGCATGTGAGATATCCTCAGTATCTATTTTCCCGAAAGCACCATCATTTATCCTTGTTTGCTGGTCAATTCCAGTGTCTTCCGGCTTTTTGATCAAATCACTTTCAGCCGTATCGTCCGGCATTTTTACCATTGAATGGCTATCCCCGGGTAAATCTATTGATTGCTGCTCCAATAAGGCAATTTCCTGTTTTAACGACCTGTTTTGCATGTAGAGCCATACGATCATGCCGCAAAGAGTAATACCGATGATCCATGGCAAAAACCTGTATCTGAACGGATTATGTTCTGGCAAAGCCTGTTCAATCTGGTCCCACATACCATCATCTGGTTCGTTCCACTGCTGGGATGCCCCTGCATCTTCAGCTGCTTTGATCCTTTTGCGAAAAAAGGATTCTAAATCGAATGGTTTCTTAGTTTGACTCATACTTCACAGACTCTTCATAAACCAGGCCTTCCAGTTTCTTTTGCAAGGCTTTCTTTGCTTTATATAATTGAGATTTAGATGTGCTTTCGGTGATATCCAATAACGCTGAGATTTCTTTGTGTGAATAACCTTCAATGACGTACATGTTGAAGACTGATTTATATCCAACCGGCAATTCACTGATCAACCGGTACAAATCCTGCGTCTTCAGGTTTTCAAATGCGTCGGCGTTTGTGGAAAAAGTATCATTGTGATCCTCAATTTGCGAGTCAGCAATCAAAATGCGCCTTTTCCGGATATGCTGCAGGGCAGTATGGATCATCACTTTACGGCCCCAGGAATAAAAACTGCCTTTCCTTGAATCATACTGCTTCAGGTCCTTGAAGATCTTGATGAAGCCATCCTGAAGATAATCCTGTGCTTCTTCACGATGGGCTGCATAACGCTGCACCAGCATGAAAAAAGCATTTTTATACCGACTGTATAGCTCTTTCTGAGCGCGACGGTCACCTTTTAAACACCTCTTGATAATTTTCTCCTCAGGGATCACGATGTGATGTTTAGATAATTGATATGTGCAGTTGCTTTACGATTCGTTGCCTGGTAAACAAAAAAAAGTACACCATGTTGCGATACTCTGTTTGAAAAACCTTCAATCTGCAGGCAACCTTTCCCCCAGCCAATGCATACATGTATATGAATCGTTACGGAAAATTCTACTTTTCTGGAGTTTGTGAAACGCCGGCCAGTCCCGGATTCTCGGGACTTGTCCGGCACTCTGACAAAGATTTATTATCAGGGATTCATAAGGTGCATGTCAAAAGTGATGTGCGCCTTTTTTATTTTTGGGGAATGGAGCCCCCAATTCATTTCACTACACATATCCACCGGCTTGAGTACCTGCTCAATGTGCGCTACCTGGAAGTCCCTTCTGAAATTGTCGATCAATTGGGCGGAATTTCAAAGCAGCGCCTGCTGTGCACGGTCAATGATACATTGACCTTTCAATGCGGGATGGTCGCCCTTGGAGAAGGCAAAGGATATATTACACTGAACAAAAAGCATCTCAAAACACTTGGTGTCGACCTGGGTGATGAAGTGCGCGTTTCCCTCGTACCTGACAACAGTAAATATGGCATGGATGTGCCGGCAGAACTCGAAGAATGGCTAGCCCAGGATATCGAGGCAAGGGAACGTTTTGACGAGCTTTCCCCGGGTAAACAACGCTATATTATTTATTATGTCAGCGGCGTGAAAAGCCCGCAGAAGCGCATGGAGCGGACCGCCCTGCTGATGGAGAACCTGAAGCGGATGCCGGAGGGGACGTTTTCTTTTCGTTTCCTGCTTGGAAAAGAGTGATTTGTTTAATTACGAATTACGGGGATTACGAATTACGATTTTGGCCCATTCTGATTTCGATTGTTCTGCCATCTGATCTCTGAAATCGGAGGAGAGTGTACTTGCGGATATCAGATTGCAGAATCCAGAGGGCAGATGTCAGAACCTTATCTATCGTGGACTGTGACCAAGGATTTGTTCCCTGATCATTTGGGCCTTGTACCTTGATTGGAAATTAAGTGATTGTCTCTTGTTTCTTCTACCGGGTCGGAACACAGGTGATTGTTTCTTGTCCCTTCCACTTCAGGAGAGTCTTTTCAAAATCAACGTCGCTACAAATGCCTCCAGGATACTCAGTGGTACCGCGGTCAGGAGAATGCCGTGTGGCAGCACTCCCAGGTTGCCGACCACCACCCACATGAGTACAAACCCGAAAAACCAGGACAGGAAAGTGGTCTGGAGGACGTTGAACTTCTTCTGGAGAAGGAAGATCCCTACAGCAAACAAAAGGGACCAGACACCCCAGATTGCCCCGTTGATGGGTTCGGCCGGAAAGACAAGGTCCATATCTGCATAATGCTCCTGCCAGTATGCTTTCAGGAGGATCTCGTTACGGAAGAACTCTGACAGGCTGATCCAGATCGTTGCCAGCAGGATGGGCAGGATGGTTTTTCTGAAGAAGTTCATGTGAAAATGAAATTTATACAACAATAGGGATTGCTGGAGGACCTGATGTTCAGCTTCAAATTCCTGATCTGAAGATAAAAGAAAGTCATCGATTGACGAAACACCCAACCAGTTTGAAAACTGCTGCTTCCAAATATTTCTCTTCCTGAATATGGCGTACCAATGCCGCAAAGATGTGTTTTAGGTGATAAGGTGATGAGGTGATAAGGTGATGAGGTGATGCTCAGGCCTATTGCTTTTAGTCACAATCCCGGGTTGAAGTTTCGGTATGCAGAGTTGGCTTGACTGCCTCTGCTCCAGGCTATTGTTCGGGATTGGGTTTTGGAGTTTGGAATCCGTTTGGAAATTGTTATTTGGAATTTAATTGGACAATTCAGTAATTGTTCCTTGTGCCTTCCTCGCGCTATCTCCCAATGTGTACCAGCAACACCGAAATATCACTCGGCGACACCCCGCTGATCCGGCTGGCCTGGCCGATCGTTTCCGGCTTGATGCGCGCCAGCTTCTCGCGGGCTTCCTTGCTCAGCGACTTGATCTCGTGGTAGTCCATGTTGGGGAGCAATTTGACGGACTCCAGGCGGTTGAGTTTTTCTGCCATTTCCATTTCCCGCTTGATGTAGCCCGCATATTTCGTGTCGATCTCGGCAAGCTGGATGACTTCATCGTCAAAACGGGATAGGATCTGGTCAAGGTCACCAACGCGCTTACGCAGGGCATCGAGGGTGACATGCGGACGGCTCAGGATCTGGATCAGCTTTACCTTCTGGTTGATCGTGGAGGATTTCAATTCTTCCAGCATCGGGTTGATCATTTCAGGGGCAACGGAGTAGCCATTCAGGAATTTTGAAATTTCCCTGGTTGCATCTTCCTTTTCCCGGACACGCTCCATGCGTGATTCCATGTTGCGCATGCCCAGCTCATAAGCCATTGGCGTCAGCCGGATATCCGCATTGTCCTGGCGGAGCAGGATTCGGTGTTCTGCCCGCGAGGTGAACATCCGGTACGGTTCTTTCGTGCCCTTGTTGACCAGGTCATCGATCAGCACCCCGATGTATGCATCGGACCTTTTCAGCACGAATGGCGCATGGTCATTAATGGTCAGGTGGGCATTGATACCTGCGATCAGCCCCTGGCTGCCGGCCTCTTCATATCCTGTCGTGCCGTTGATCTGGCCTGCGAAGAACAGGTTCTTTACCAGATGTGTCTCCAGGGAGATCTTGAGCTGTGTCGGTGGAAAGAAGTCATACTCGATCGCATAGCCGGGCCTGAACATCTTGCAATTTTCAAATCCGGGCACCCTTCGCAATGCATTGTACTGAACTTCTTCCGGAAGTGAAGAAGAGAACCCGTTCACGTAAACCTCGATCGTCTCCCATCCTTCCGGTTCTACAAAAAGCTGATGCCTGTCCCGGTCCGAAAACCGGTCGATCTTGTCCTCGATGCTGGGGCAATACCGAGGGCCGATCCCCCGGATGCGGCCGTTGAACATTGGGCTGCGGTCAAATCCTGTTTTCAGTTCATCATGCACAACCGGATTGGTATATGCAATATGGCAGGGCCGCTGTTTATCCAGTTTTGGCGTATCTGAAAAAGAAAAATTTCCCGGATTCTCGTCACCAGGCTGGAGCTCCATTTTTGAGTAGTCGATGGTCCGTCCGTCAATCCTGGGCGGTGTTCCCGTCTTCATGCGGCCCGATTCGAATCCCAGTTCAATCAGTTGTTCGGTGATTCCTTTTGCCGCTTTTTCACCTGCCCTTCCCCCTCCAAACTGCTTTTCACCGATGTGGATGATCCCGTTCAGGAAAGTGCCGTTGGTGAGGATGACAGAACGTGCCGGGATCTCAAGTCCGAGGCCAGTGCCGACCCCTGTCACCACGCCGTCCTTTACCGTGATGCCGGTGACCATTTCCTGCCAGAAGTCGATATTGGGGTGTGCTTCCAGCATCAGGCGCCATTTTTCCGCGAAGCGCATCCGGTCGCTCTGTGCACGCGGACTCCACATGGCAGGGCCTTTTGACCGGTTGAGCATTCGGAACTGGATCATGGTGTGGTCGGTTACAATTCCGCTGTACCCACCAAGCGCATCGATTTCCCGGACGATCTGCCCTTTTGCCACACCGCCCATAGCAGGGTTGCAGCTCATTTGCGCGATGGTATTCATGTTCATCGTCGCCAGCATGACCCTGCTCCCCAGGTTTGCTGCCGCCACAGCAGCCTCGCAGCCCGCGTGTCCGGCACCAACCACAACCACATCATACATCGGGAACATAACGCTCTGATTTACAATTATTAGGAGCGCAAAAATAAGAAATGTGACGAAATCAGGGTCAAATAAAAAAGGGCGACATGCACGCCGCCCTTCAAGTTACAATAGGTTCCGTTTTATACCGGTTTTTCGCTGCCTTCGATGATCTCTTCCACAACCTCCGGATTCAGTAAGGTAGAGGTATCACCTAGTGAGTCCAGGTCATGCGCGGCAACCTTCCTCAGGATCCGGCGCATGATCTTGCCTGACCTCGTTTTGGGCAGTCCTGAAACCACCTGGATACGATCCGGTTTCGCAATCGGGCCGATTTCCCTGGTCACTACGGCACGCAGTTCCTTGGCAAATTTGTCAAGATCAGACACATTGTGATCGGTAATCACGTAGGCATAAATGCCCTGGCCCTTGATATTATGCGGATACCCGACAACGGCGGACTCAATTACATTTTCATGCTCATTGATCGCATTTTCAACTTCAGCAGTGCCCATCCTGTGGCCAGAGACATTGATCACATCATCAACGCGGCCAATGATCCTGTACCGTCCATCAGCATCCCGTTTTGCACCGTCTCCGGTGAAGTAGAGTCCATCGTACATGGAAAAGTAAGTACTCCTGCAACGCTCGTGGTCTCCCCAGGTTGTTCTCAGGATGGATGGCCACGGGAATTTCATGCAAAGCAGCCCTTCCACATTATTGCCTTCAAGCTCATTTCCTTCAGCATCCACAAGTATCGGCTGTACACCTGGCAATGGGTAGCAGGCATAAGTTGGTTTCTGGTCGGTCACGCCAGGCAACGTGGTGATCAGGATGCCTCCTGTTTCTGTTTGCCACCAGGTATCCGCGATTGGTGCATTCTTTTTACCGACCACCTCGTTGTACCAGTTCCATGCTTCCTCATTGATCGGTTCTCCGACGGAACCAAGGACCTTGATGCTGCTTAGGTCATATCCTTCCACCCATTCGTCTCCCTGGGCCATCAGGGCGCGGATTGCGGTCGGGGCTGTATAAAACTGGTTGACCTGGTGTTTTTCACAGACTTGCCAGAACCTGCCGGCGTCGGGATAAGTCGGTACCCCTTCAAACATCATCGTTTTGGCACCGGCAAGGAGTGGCCCGTAAATGATATAGGTATGTCCCGTGATCCAGCCCACATCAGCGGTGCACCAATAAGTATCTCCGTCTTCATACTGGAAGACATTCCTGAAGGAATATTCTGCATACACCATGTAGCCTCCGATCGTATGCAATACCCCTTTGGGTTTGCCAGTCGAACCGGATGTGTAGAGGATGAAGAGGGGATCCTCGGCGTCCATCACCTCGGCAGGGCAGGTGTCCGGCTGGCCTTCCATCACTTCATGCCACCAGACATCAAGGCCTTCATTCCAGGCAATGTCATCGCCGGTGTTTTTATGCACGATTACGGTTTTGATCGTTGGACATCCCATCTCCAGGGCATCATCGACGATCTTTTTCACAGGGATGTTTTTGGCACCCCTGTGGTTGTAGTCGGAGGTAATCACCATTTTGCAGTCGGAATCATTGATCCGGTCCGCAAGTGCCTGTGCCGAGAAGCCTGCAAAAACAACAGAATGGATCGCCCCGATGCGTGCCGTGGCAAGCACCCCGATTGCAAGTTCGGGAACCATCGGCATGTAAAAACATACGCGGTCACCTTTGCCGATGCCTTTGGCCTTGAGGGCATTCGCCATTTTGTTTACCTCATGATAGAGTTCGCGGTATGTATACTCGCGTACCATGGCGTTCGGGTCATTTGGCTCCCACAGGATAGCGACCTTGTCCCCCCTCGTATCGAGATGGCGGTCAAGGGCATTTTCCGTGATGTTCAGCTTCCCGTTGATGAACCATTTTACATCCGGATCCTGGAAATTCCATTCCAGTACCTTGTCCCACTTCTTGTGCCACTGGAATGTTTCGGCCTGTTCGGCCCAGAATCCTTCCGGATCTTCAACACTTTTTTTCCAGGCTTGCCTGTATTCGTCAAAAGTTTTAATCACATGTGTCATATCTGGAGATTTTTATCAATCGTGTGAAAAAATTGAACTTAAAAGTAATGATGTGCAGAGCTTTATAGAATGATCTAAGTCATTGATCCAAACGCTCTATATCAATCATAAAATAGCGATTTTTCATTAAGTCATTTGGATACCTGCATCTGCCTGGTCATTCAATGAACCCCGGGAATTATTCCACAAGTTGCGCAAGCATTTTTTTAATTGTTGGCGGAGTGGACATGATCTTCGTGAATGTACCCATTGTCAGGTCGGGGAATGACAAGGCGATCCGGAACCTGCCATGGAGCATATGCACTTCATTTCCGGTAACCAGCACTTCGTACGGAAGAAATGCAGTATGTCTGGGTTCACTGATGTCAATGACCGGGAGAAACTTTCCCTCCCCCTTTTCACCGGAAAGGGCAAATCCGTAAAGGATGATCTCCTTTTCCGGGATTTCGACTTTGTACACGAGTGAGATATCCGGCTTTCCTGCCTTGATCGATCCATCGATTTTTTTGACAGCTTCAGCATGGCTGCTGAATTTTCCGAATTCGATCGTGTCATCAAATTGTGCCATGCCCAGCATGTACCGGTATTTTTTCAGCTTCTCTGCCTCTATCCCTTTCTCGGAGCCAAACGAAGTGCCATCAAAAGGACCGATCCTGCGCATGACTTTTTCGAGTTTTGCGGACAAGGCCCCGTATTCTTCTGCTACTTTTTCGTAATCATCCCTGAAATAAGCCATGCCCCAATAAACCGGATTCGTATAGGAAATTTTGGTCTGGCTTCCTTCCCGTGTGATGCCAATGCGCAGGGCGGCGGCAAACCCTGCCAACCCACCGGTTTTGCGCACTGCATTTTTCAATTCGGAGCTGGTAAATACAATGATCCAGCGGTTATTATCTTCTGCCGGCCGATATTGCCCTGCGATCTCAAGCCCGGCCAGTTCAACTTCTCTTTCTACTGTATTTCTGGCATCCTCCAATTGATCGGAGATTGTGGTCCCGAGGATATAAGGTGCATATGACTGGCCGATAATGGAATCAGTGATAAACAGGAATAGTGTGAACGCGAGTGCTCTGAACATATTGACTGGGTTCGTTGAAAGATATTTTTGATGGTCGGTGAGCGAAAATATGATCGAATCGGTTTATAATGGATGTTTTTCGCTTGTTTTCCAGATGATTTTCGTCATGACACATTTCAATCTGGGTCGTGTTCCGGATTATTTGAAGTTTATAGAGATTTCTGCAGAAGTCGGGCTAAATTAGGCACTCAACAATTCAATGAGAATGGCGCAAGGATCATTTGTTGATGCACTGAGGTCCCGTCTCCGGGGTGATGTCATGGATGACAAGCTTTCACGTGGTATCTATGCAACGGATGCAAGTATGTACCAGGTTTTTCCTGACGTAGTGGTCGTGCCGAGAGACGAGGAAGATGTCGTTTCAGCCATCACTCTGGCAAGGGAGTATCGTGTATCTGTCCTCCCGAGGGGAGGGGCGACCAGCCTGGCTGGCCAGACGGTCAATACCGGGATGGTCATTGACTTTTCCAAGTATATGGACAAGGTGCTGGAATACCGGCCCGAAGAGAAATGGATCCGCGTACAGCCCGGGATCAACAGGGATGTCCTGAATGCACTGGTGAAAAAGGACGGGCTGGAATTCGGCCCCGACCCGGCGACTTCAAGCAGGGCGAATATCGGGGGGATCGTGGCCAACAATTCATCGGGTACAAAGAGCATCCTCTATGGCATGACCATCGATCACGTCATCGAACTGAAGGTGCTGCTGGCCGATGGCACGATCCTGACCACAAAACCACTCGACCGGGAGAGTTTGGGATCTATGCTTCAGAGGCAGGATCGTGAAGGCGAACTCTACCGTGGTTTGAAAGAGATCGTGGATACGCACAGGGGGGAGATCGTTGACCGCTACCCGAAGACCATGCGCAGGGTAGGTGGGTATCCCCTGGACAGGTTCCTTGATGAGGATGACTGGATGCTGGGCAGGATCATGATCGGGAGTGAAGGCACCCTCGGGATCATTCTTGAAGCAAAACTTCGGTTGGTGGCCCTGCCCGCACACAAATGCCTGGCTGTGGTGCATTTTGACAATGTGCTGGATGCAGTCAGGGCAGTGCAAACGATGGTCAGCTACAAACCTGCAGCAGTCGAGATCCTCAGCAGGCTGCTCCTTGATTTCAGCAGGAAAAACCTCGAAACAAAGCCCATGTGCGGGTTTATCAAAGGGGAACCGGAATCGGTCCAGATGGTGGAGTTTTACGGTGATTCTGAAAAGGACATGATGGATCGGGCAAAACGCATGTGTGACCAGCTTGTCGAGATGGACCTCGGTTATGCCTACGACATTTATCGCGAAATGGACCTCATGTACAGGCATGTCTGGGACATCAGGAAAAAGGGCCTTGGGCTGCTGTTGGGTGAGCCGGGAAAGAAGAGGGCACAGGCGCTCATTGAAGACGCGGCCATCCCCCTTGAAGTGCTGCCGGAATATATTTCACGGGTCATGCAGGTATGCGATGAGCTTGGTGTTGCTGCGACATATTATGCCCATGCCAGCGTTGGTGTGATCCATGTGAGGCCGCTGCTGGACATGACGGATGAGGAGGATATCCGCAAAATGAAATCGATCTCCCGTTCCGTATACAAACTTGTTAAGGAATACAGTGGGTCCTGGAGCAGCGAGCACGGGGACGGCATTGTACGGGCAGGGTATCAGAAGGATTTTTACGGGGAAAGGATATACCAGGCTTTCCTTGAGGTCAAAAAGCTTTTTGATCCTGATCATCTCCTGAATCCGGGTCGGGTCATCGAAGCGCCGCCGATCGACCAGAATCTGCGCTACGGTTCCGGATACCATGATCAGGATGTATCCACTGTGTACCACTACCGTGACCAGATCGATTTCCATACGGCTGTCCACCAGTGTTCAGGTATCGGTGCCTGCCGAAAGCTTGGACAGGGGACAATGTGCCCGAGCTTTATGGTGACCCGGGACGAGGAGCATACGACGCGGGGCCGGGCAAATGCCCTGAGGCTGGCAATGTCCGGGCAACTTGGTGAAGATGGGTTGCTGGATCCTCGCCTGAAGGAAGCGCTTGACCTTTGCCTGTCGTGCAAGGCATGCAAGGCGGAATGCCCCAGCAGCGTGGATATGGCCAGGCTGAAAAGCGAAGTGCTGCAAATGCAGTATGATGCCAGGGGGGTGACAATGAAAGAACGCATGGTCCGGGAATCTGCCCAAATGGCCAGGCTTTTTTCCGGTCCGTTTGCCGGCGTGGTCAATGCGGTCCAGTCCTCATCCCTGTTCCGGCATACAGTTCAGTCAGCGTTGGGGTTTTCTTCGAATCGGCGCCTTCCTTCCTATGCCAAACAAACCTTGCACTCCTGGTACGGGAAGCAGTACAAGCCCGGAAGGTACGGGCATACAGTGGTTCTGTTTGCAGACACCTATTGCAACCACCATGAATCCTCTACCGGGATCGCTGCCGTAAAGCTGCTTGACAGGCTTGGGTTTGATGTGCTCCTCGCAGACCAGGGATGCTGCCAAAGACCACGCATTTCAAATGGATTCCTGAAGGAGGCTCGTGAAGAGGGCGGGCAGACACTGATGAACATGGATGGATATTTCTCGGAGGAATACCCGGTACTGACCCTTGAACCGAGCTGTGCGACAGCCCTGACCGTTGACCTTCCCGACCTGATCGATGATGTCAAGCTTGGTGAGAAGGCGAAATCCTCGGTGCTACCGATCGAGTCGTTCCTGGCCGATTACCTTGACCGCTTCGACCAGTTGAAGATCGAATTGCCCAAACAAATACTGCTGCACGGGCATTGCCACCAGAAGGCTATTTTCGGTACCGGCGATGTCCATAAAATCTTTTCCCATCTTGGGGTGACTATACAGGAGCCCGATTCGGGTTGTTGCGGCATGGCCGGCGCTTTCGGATATGAAAAAGAGCATTATGAAATATCCAGGAAAATCGGTGACCGGGTGTTGTTCAAAGCGATTGAGGATGCTGGACCCGAAGTGCCTGTTGTAGCAAACGGGTTCAGCTGCCGCCATCAGATCCGCGATTTTACCGGCCGAAAGGCGGTCCATTGGGTGGAGCTGTTCCGTGTTTAGTGTTCCGTGTTCCGTGTTCCGCGTTGGGCGACGATATCATCCACCTAAAGGGTTTGGAATGCTGACAAGCAATGCTTCATCAGTAGCCGCCATCTGTAGCGGAGGCTTTGATCTATGACATGAAAATTCAGGCGAATACTGAACAATTGCATTTGGAGATTTATGTCTCTCAGTCAGAATGATCATTTCCCCCTTTCGATTGTTCTTTGCCTGAAAAACTAATTTTCCTCAAGGAATGGATGATGTGTATCAATTTCCGCCTGTTGTTCCCCGGGGTCCCACATTTCTGAAGTCTGCACGGTTCATCCGAAACCCGATCCCGGTCCTGGACAAGCATATCCGAAAATATGGTCCGACCTACACATTTTACATGGGTGGCATGCGCAAATCCATTGTGACTGCAGATCAGGATTTTATCCAGCATGTGCTGCAAAAGAATCACAGGGCTTTTGAAAAATCCCCGCTGCAGACGGATACCTTGTCCCAGTATATCGGGCACGGCCTGCTGACATCGAAAAGTGATTTCTGGCTCCGGCAAAGGCGTTTGATCCAGCCCGGATTCCATAAACAGCGCCTGCAGGATCTGACCAAGCTGATGGTAGACGAAACCTCTGCATATTTTGACCAGCTGGACGAGCGGATTGAGAATATGGGGCCGGAATTCAACATGCACACAGAAATGAATATCCTGGCTTTCAGGATCATCGCCAGGACCTTGTTCAGCACAAGCATGGGAGAGGAAAAGCTGAAGCGGCTGCGCTGGTTGATCGAACATGTCCAGGCATTCATCATCCGCGAGGTCAGGCAGCCTTTTCTCCACTGGTGGTTCGATTTGAGCGGCAAGATCAGGAAACACATCAGGCTGGCGCATGAGACCTTTGATATTATTGGGGAAATGGTGGATATGCGGCAGGAAGCGCAGGAAACGCATTCGGATCTCCTGGACATGCTGCTCTCGGCCCGGTATGAAGACACAGGTGAAGGGATGGAGCGGCAGCAACTGATCGAGGAGGCCCTGATCCTGTTCACGGCCGGGCATGAAACCTCTGCCAATGCACTCAGCTGGGCCGTTTACCTGCTGGCCACCCATCCGGACAAACTGAGAAAACTACTGGAGGAAATTGACCGTGTGGTTGGTCAAAAGAAAATTGAAACCGCCGACCTGCCAAAACTCGATTATACACGGCAGGTGATCGAGGAAACGATGCGTCTGTATCCGCCGGCCTGGGTGACCGACCGGATTTCCCTTGAGGATGACACGTTTGGCTCCTGGCATATACCAAAAGGTACACTCTACATTTTGTACCTGTATGGCCTGCACCGAAGCCCTGCTTACTGGGAAGATCCTGATACCTTTCAACCAGAACGGTTTGATGCAAATCACCGGGATACGTTCCCAAAATTGGCATACAAGCCATTTGGCGGTGGTCCCCGCCTGTGCATTGGAAACCATTTTGCGATGATGGAAATGCAGGTTATCCTTGCGGAGCTGTTCAGAAGGTTTACCATTGAACTCACTGAAGAGCCTGAAATGGCACCCATGATCACATTGCGGCCACGAAATGGTATCCAGGTAAAATTGCAGCACAGAAAGGGATAGGAAGAACAAAGTCTTATCTTTAGCAGGCGAATGAGAAACTGGTTCGACATGCCTGGAAAACACTTTCTTGCCCTTCTTCTTCCCCTGATCCTTTTTCCGATTGCAATCGATGCGCAACATACAATTGTCACGGACCGGCCAGGACAGAATGACTCTCCGGTTTCCGTGCCGAAAGGGATCTTCCAGGTCGAAACGGGCAGCTTTATGCAGATCGATGCGGGTCAAAGGTACTGGGTCCTGAATGGTACACTGCTCAAGTATGGGATCATGGAAGACCTGGAGATCAGGATTTTGCCCTCACTTATCCATATTAAATCGAGGCCGCTTGGTGAAGTGAATACGCTTGGGATCGGTGACCTTCAGTTTGGGGTCAAATACCACTTTTTAAGTAGCGGAAATACAGATCTGGGGTACCTGGGCCACGTGTTTGTCCCCAGCGGCACGCGTGAAGTGAGCGGCGGCAGCTTTGGCATGAACCACCACATAGCGGTCACCCATCAGTTCGCTAACTGGCTGTCGGCTACTTTGAATACCGGCTTTGAGTATTTTGCTGAAGACACCTGGAACGGGCTGTTTGCCCTGTCATTTGGCTTTGCGATCACTGACAGGATCGGGTTTTTCACGGAGATCTACGGAAGCTGGCTGGGCTTTGAACGTACCGACTTGTATTACGATCACGGGCTGACATGGGTGCTTTCCTCCAACGTGCAGCTTGATTTTTCGACCGGCACCGGCATAACTGGCAAATCCAACTACTATGCTGTTGGAGTGAGCTGGTACGCGCCATTTCGCAATTGAGTATCCCATAACTTTCGTTTTCTATCCATGTCACACGAGAAGATACCGTTCCTTTTCGGGGCATCTTTCATCCCATTCACTTACACACGCTGGTTTAGAAGGCCTTCCGGAGTCAAGAATGATTCAGGCATTTAAAATAAAATTTTAGATTTGTCTAAAAATTTATATAGATATGTCTAAATGCCCGAAGTTTGCATTCATCTTTTTCTTGTTGAGCATACCCCTTCACGTGTTTTCGCAAGAGATCATTACGGACCGGCCGGACCAGACGGAGTCTGCGGTCGTAGTAGCAAAAGGGGTTTTTCAGCTTGAAACGGGAGTAAGCCTCGATATCAGTGAATCAGAGCGCAACTGGATATTCAATACGAGTTTGTTCAGGTACGGGATCACGAAGAACCTTGAAATCAGGTTGGTCACGGAACTTTTACAGAATCGTGGGAATCTGGGCGAATCTGATGCTGAGCTTGGCATTGGGGACTTGCAATTTGGACTGAAATACCAGTTTCTGGACGGGGTAGTGCAGGGGGCATACCTTGGACACGTGGTCTTGCCGACAGGCACAGGGCAATTGTCGGAAGGAGAAACCGGTATGAGTCACCGCATCGCATTTGGCTACCCGTTAGCCGACTGGCTGGCTGTTTCCTGCAATCTCGGCATTGAACATTTTCATGGCGAAACCGCAGATGGTTTGTATTCCCTTTCCTTCGGTTTTCCATTAACGGAAAGAATTGGTTTTTTCACTGAAATATATGGAAGCTGGACCGGCTTTGAGCGGCTCGAAGCCCTTTACGATCACGGGCTGACCTACCTTGTCTTACCCAACCTCCAGTTTGATTTTTCCATGGGTACCGGTCTCACTACCAGATCCGGATTTTACGCCATAGGCCTAAGCTGGTATGCGCCATTTCAGGATTAATCCGTTCTTTTGTGCGTATTTCTGATCAATGAACAGAATTCGGTAGCCCATGAATGTCATGCATCCCAGCCTTTACCAGGTAAATACACGGCTTTTGCTGAGCAGGATCAGTAAAGATCGCAGTCGTGCGAAGCTGCTTGATATTCCACAGGAATACTGGAAGTGGCTGAGGGAAATAGGGATGGACTATGTATGGCTCATGGGCGTCTGGAATACCAACGAGATCGGCTTCAGGGTAGAGAGGCAGGACTGGGAGTTGAAAAAATATACATCTGTTTTGCCCGATTTCACGGAAGACGACCTCAGGGGATCCCCCTACGCCATTGACCAGTACCGCCTGGATCCGCAAATGGGAAAGGCGAAAGACCTGAAGGTCCTGAAACATCGAATCAATGATGCGGGCCTGAAACTGATCCTTGATTTTGTCCCGAATCATTTTGGGGCGCACAGCAGCCTGATCGGGAAATTCCCCGAAGTTTTTCTCCAGGGGAATGAAACATCTATGAAAAATCACCCAAGGACCTTTTTCCGGCATGCTTCCGGCCGGATCTTCGCTCATGGGAAAGATCCGAATTTTGACCCCTGGATGGACACGATCCAGGTCAATTATGCCTCACAGGCAGCCCGGGCATTCATGCAACAAGTGCTGATCGGGATCTCGGAATATTGCGACGGGCTGAGGTGTGACATGAGCATGCTGCTCCAGAAACATGTCTTTCAGCGCACCTGGGGGCACCTGGTGGATCCCGGGCAAATGGAAGAATGGGATGACCCGTTCTGGTCAGAGGCTATACAGGAAGTGAAAGAAACGAAACCGGACTTTATTTTCATTGCCGAATGCTATTGGAGCATGGAACAGGAAATGCTCGACCACGGTTTTGACTATACGTATGACAAAGCCCTGCTGGACAAAATGATCAGCGGGAATGTCCACGAGATGAGGTGGCACCTGCGTGCATCGGCAGATTATCAAAACAGGTCTGTCCGTTTCCTCGAAAACCATGACGAAGCGCCGGTTCAGACGACGATGCACCAGGAACAGCATTTTGCCGCCTCGATGCTCATTGCCCACATGCCGGGCATGCGGTTCTACCACGGCGGCCAGTGGGAAGGGAAGCGTGTCCTGGTCCCGGTGCAGCTGCGCCGCCGGCCCACTGAGCCCAATTGCGAATGCCTGCTGACAGAAACGATGGATGATGACTGGAAAGACACCCTCCTGCCAGGGATCACGGACATCAACTGCCTGTGCACCTGGATGCATTACCAGCGGCTTCTGAAACATACCAATTCCAACATCCTGAAGCAGGGCAAATGGGAGTTTATTGAATTTGAACCTGTAAATCCGGATGATGACACACATCAGAACCTGTTTGGTTACATCTGGAAGAGAGGCAGAAAGTCAGTTACTTTCGTGGTGAATTTTTCACCTGTCCTGTCAAAGGGCCGATACCTGGATGACGACGGTGGATATGCACCTATCAGTTTGCGTCCCTTTAGATACAAAATCCAGCACCGATAGTACCGGCTGCTTTAGCTGCCGCATAATGGGCCGTTTGAATTGTTTTTGAAAACGGCACCTGAAGGGTCCGGTACTGCATATGCGAGCCAAAAAAATACTTCGCGTCACTGACAGTAACGGCTGCTTTAGCTGCCGCATAATGGGTTGGTCGAATTGTTTTTGCGTGCGGCACCTGAAGGAGCCGGTACTATTCGCCGAAATAGGTGAATGGATATTCTTTTGGGTCTGAGACCAATCCTGCTTTCACAGGATTTTCAATGATATATTGATATATGTTTTGATACTCATGATTATTTCTTACATATCGGTCATAGCTGTCTTTCGACCAGAATGATCCCTTTCGGCTCAGGATTTGATTCGCAAGAAAGGCGGATCCGCCTTTGATCAACTGCATGATTTTGTCTAATTGTATATAATTATCCGGCACATCAACCTGGTAGGTATATCGGTCATTTATCATTTGGACTGATGTGTCAATGAGAAGATGCACATGATTGGGCATAATGCAATATGCTCTCAGATCGTACAGGCTAAGATTGTATTCCCTGATTTTCTGTGCAACAATATGGGCAACTCTTTTATCCTTGAGGAAGCACTTGCCAAATGGATTTTCTTCTAGATGGTGTTCGAGAGATTCAAACTTTTTCAAATATAGTGAGTTTAATTTTGCCCTAAAATCATGCGGTTCTCTTTTCATTATTTCAGACTCCTCCCTGGAATATTCTTCTAAAAGATATTTCAAAACCTGCTTTGGTAAAGAATCAAATAACCTGAATGTGATGAAGAATGTACCGCCAGGAGGGGCCAAATGCGGAAGCCGGTTTCGGTATAAGATTTTCATTCCAATAAAAATGAATTGTAAACTTCGCTGAGAAGAGAGACTATAATATAGATGATCTTTCAATTGAAGTCAAGTTTCCCACTGTACCGGCTGCTTCAGCTGCTGTTTTGAATATTGTTTTTGGAGATTGTAGAGTCGGCACCTGAAGGGTCCGGTACTGGATATGCGAGCCAAAAAAATACTTCGAAGTTCTAACAGTAACGGCTGCTTTAGCTGCCGCATAATGGGTTGGTCGAATTGTTTTTGCGTGCAGCACCTGAAGGAGCCGGTACATTTTTCACACAGATATGTATTTTTGGATCATTAACCTGAAAGGTCTGATATATGTGGAATAAGTTGGTTTTACCTGTCGGCATGGCCCTTGCAATCCTGACAGGTTTTTCATGCAAGCAATCTCCGGATCAAACTTCCGGGGAAAACGCCCCAAAATCGGTTAAACCAGTGGAAACACAGGTCGCCAAAAATTCCTTCAACCGCTACTATGAAGATGAAGATGCCCTGGTGACTTTTTTCGTCCAGGCAGAGAATGGCGAGATCACAAAGCCGAGGATTCGCACAAAAGGACTGGAAAACGAGTTTGACCAGACATTTACCATCGAGGGCCAGGTCACTGATGGGCATTTGCTTGACCTGGACGGCGACGGGTTTAATGAATTATATCTTGTCTATCGCCTGACGGATGATTCCGGCAACCTCGACATGATCGCGATCCGTTCGAATTCCTATCTGGATGCAAGCGTTGTGCAGGTGCAGAAGATCAACGAGCGGCGGAAAATGAACTCGGACAGGATCTTTGCGATAAACGGGAAACTGCGCCGTTCATTTACAGACCAGGAAGGGAATACCATCAATTATACATATCAGTTAGTGAAAGGAAACCAGGGATGGTACCTGCTCCCTGTAAAAGGATAGGCTCTATTGAGATCTTGAATCACTACATTCTCAGAAAGCCCGGAGGAGCTTGATCAACATGGGTTTCGAGTGGACACCGAGTTTTTGATAAATATTGGACATGTGGGATTTCACTGTATTGACTGAAATGTAGAGGTCACTTGCGATTTCTTCATTTTTCTTTCCTGCCCAGATCAGCTGGATGACACGGTACTCTCCAGGGGAGATCTGAACATCCGGTTTCCGGTTGATCTCTTCCAGGGTTGGCAGGCCCATATTTTTTCTACGCTCAAATTTTGCCAGCGCAACTTTCAATGCCGGTGCCAGGTCATCATCCTTGAATGGTTTGACCAGGTATCCTTCCGGGTACGTGCCAGCTGCCTTGTCAATCGTATCCGGGTCTGCAAATGAAGTGAGGTACAGAAATGGGATCTTGTATTTTTCATTGATGATCTGCCCGAGTTCAATACCATTTTTCGAACCCATGATGGATATGTCAAGTAAAGCAATATCCACCTTTTGTTTGTACAGGATGTCCAGTGCTTTGCCGGCATTCATGGCGATCCCGGCGATCTCAAATCCGTGATCTTCCAGGTTGAATGCAATTTCCTGGGCGATGGGAGGCTCATCTTCGACAATGAGTACCCTGATCTTGTGTTTTTCTGCCGTGTTCATCTTGGATCTATGATTTTCTGATATGCATCCCGGACTGGATTAAGCTGCCTGGACCAGGTTTTCAGGATTAAATATCAATTCGATGGATGTACCTGAATCATTCGTAATGTGGACATCTGCATCCAGCTTCTCGGAAAATGACTTGATCAGTTGCAGCCCAAGTGATGCGGACCTGTCGGGTAATTCCGTCTGTTGGATACCCACACCATTATCCTGGACACACATCCGGATGTTATCTCCCGCTTGTTTGATGATCAGCCTGATGGTGCCTTTTTTCTTGTCCGGAAAGGCATGTTTCAGCGCATTGCTGATCAACTCGTTTACGATCAATCCCATGGGGACGACAATGTCAATATCAAGTTCGAGGTCATCAATGTCTGTTTCAAATTCAACTTCCTTGTCTCCGAGATGATAGGTGCTGAACAGGTTGTGTCCAAGCTCGCCAAAGTATTTTTTGACACGGATCGACTTGAGGTTCTCATTGCGGTAGAGGTTCTGATGCAGGATTGACATGGATTGTACCCTTGACCGACCGGTCTTGATCGCATCCAGCGCCGTATCATCACCGACATACCGGGACTGCAGACCCAGGAGAGAGGAGACAACCTGGAGATTGTTTTTCACCCGGTGGTGGATTTCTTTGAGCAGGATCGCTTTTTCCTCGTTTGCTTTCGAGATCATAGTATGTTGCACCTTGATCTTTTGATAGATCCTGAAAAGAAAGAAGGAAAGGATTGCAAGAATCCCGAATCCGATGGCAAAGCCGATATTCCTTTGTTTGGCTGATTTCAGCTGGATTTCAGCGATTTCATTTTTGGCATTGAGCATATCGATCTCATGGTCCTTTTCAATCGAAAGGTATTTCGTCTCCATTTCCTTTTTCAGTTCCTTGCTCTCCGCATCCGATTTTTCCTGTAGGAGGGAAATGTACCTTTTCCTCGCCTGGTTGGCACCTGCAACATTGTTTTTCCGGTCATGGATCTCGATCAGAAGTGATGCATGATGCACTTTTTCCTTCAGGAAAGAGCTTTCAGAAAGTTGTGGTTCGATCCTGTCGAGCATATCCTTTGCCCTGTTGGCCTGATCAAAGTGCAGGTAAATCTCAGCGAGTGTCAAATGGAGAAGAATGTCACTGGATGGCCGCAGGTTGCGATTCGGGTTTTCGGCAATAGGTTGCAAGACTTCCAGGGCTTCACGATATTTCTCGGTATCTTTCAGGATCGTACCCAATGACAATCGGGCATGTCTGAGGTCATCCTCACTCCCGATGGCCCTGTAGAGTTCAATCGCTTTTTCCTGGTTTTCGAGAGCCTTTTCATACGCTTTCATTTTCCCGTAGGCAGCAGCAGAATTGAACAATATATTGGCTACGCCCATGGTGTCTTTCATGTTGGTCCGCAGTTCCAGGGCCTCTTCGTAGATACCGATTGCATCCTCATGCCTTTCAAGGTTGCGATAGAAGATCCCGAGATTGTTCAGTAACAACGCACGTTTTTTGTCAAAGCCATTCTCCCTGCATAGCCTGACGGCTTCAATATAGGATTCGATCGCCTTTCCGATGTTCCCAGCGAAGTAGTGGGCCGCCCCGGTATTGATGAGGAAATCAACGCGATTGACCACTGGCAGATTCTCATTTTGAATCAACTGCATGCCTTTGTCCAGGAAGGATAATGCTTCCTCGTATCTTCCCTGTCTGCCCAGCACGGAACCAAGCCCCCGCCAATTGTAGATCTTTCCTTTTGTGAAATTCAGATCAACGGCTGATGCCTGTCCTTTCAGGAAATACTTGACCGAAGAGTCCAGTGATATTGTGGTGTACACTTTACCAAGTTCATAATATGCCATCGCAGCATTTGTATCTGCCTTTACCTGGATGATTGTCTTCAGGCTATCGATCAAATGCTGTTTGTCGTTTGCGCGCACTGAGAGTGTGCAGAAGATGCAAATGGCGATCCAGATGAATCGGTTCCAGATTGACATAGATATTCTTTTGAGGTGATGTCTTGTCATGATCAATCCGCAAACAAGATAGAAATTCTCCCATAATATCATCAATTTCAATTGGTTAGCATCTATTTCAAGGCAGCCCTTGCCAGCCCAGGGCTATGGCAAATATTGGATTGATCGACAAGCCACTGTGCCTCCATTTAGAGGACCGCCATGATTATATTCTGCAAAAAAAACAGGTTTTCATGCAACAGTCCATGCTTTAATCCGGCACAAATGGTCCTTTTGGGTGGTGTGCAGGTTATACCCATACCTCATTTTTGGAATAAAAAGATCATGAAGCTTTATTTACCTGTTTTTCTTCTGTTCGTCAGTCTGCTTTATTCGACCCATATTTCCGCTCAGATGGTGCGTTTGGATTCGGATTTAGTTGTGGGAGCAGACAGCCTGCCGGGCAACGAATCAATGACTGATGGATTCATGTTTTTTGACCAGTCATCCGGTATCTTTCGCACCGGTGCGGTCG
>JARQTN010000151.1:1365-5310 GCA_029976695.1 Lewinellaceae bacterium | reverse complement strand
GATGGATTCATGTTTTTTGACCAGTCATCCGGTATCTTTCGCACCGGTGCGGTCGTCAATTCGAATGCATGGAGCCCTGCCAACAGTGGCAACTACAGCTTTGGCGCCGGGTATAATTCTTTGGCCAGGGGAACAGGCTCTTTTGTTGGAGGGGTGAACAACCAGGCCAATGGTGACAAGGCGACATCTTTTGGCGAGGCAAATATCGCAAATGGGTACGGTGCTGCTGCCATCGGGGTGGGACTCGAATCCATTTCTACCTGCAATCTGGCAATCGGAAAATGGAATGTGGGTGGCGGAAATCCAACCACCTGGATAGGTACGGACCCGCTTTTCGAGATTGGAAATGGAACGAGTTTCGCAGAGAAGTCCAATGCCCTTACAGTCCTGAAGAACGGGGATATGATCCTCGGACCATCCAGGCTTCCTGAAAACGGGACCAGTTCGAATGAGAAGATGTTCTTTTTCAGCAAGGAAAATGGTGCGGTGCGAACTGGCCTCTCCCAGTCTGAGCGCTGGTCTCCCGATTCAATTGGCTTTTTCTCTTTTGCCAGTGGTAACGGCAACCTGGCCTACGGATACGGATCCGGTGCATTTGGCAGCGGGTCGAGAGCCTACGGAAGCAATTCCTTTGTAGCGGGCAACAACGCCCAGAGCCTTTCCCCAAAATCAATTGCACTCGGGGGCAACACCATCGCAAAGGCATTTTCCAGCATCGCGATCGGTGCGTTCAACCTTGGACTAGGTTCAACCACGGGATGGTTCGATACGGATCCCATCCTGGAAGTTGGCATCGGACAGGATGGGAACAGCCGAAAAAATGCATTGACCATCCTGAAAAACGGTAACGTAGGGATCGGTGACAATGACCCAGGTGAAAAACTCACCATGAATGGCAAGATCAGGCTGACAGAAGCGTCTGGTGAATTCAATTACCTGGATATCGGGCGCGAATCGGGCAATCATGAATTCAGGGCCCATGGTTCAGGAGACATGTCATTCACCCATGAAGGAGTCCAGATACTCACCCTCACGCAATTGCTCGATGTCGGCATCGGCACAGAAACACCTGACCAGAAATTGTCCGTTATCGGGACGGCCAGAGCGGCATTTGAAGAGGCGGAATCCAATTACATCGAATTCGGTCATGGAGGCAACAATGCATTCATCAACGCAGATGGAACAGGGAATATCGATCTGCGCCATCATAACGCAAATATCATGACCCTTTCTTCCGATCTGAAGGTCGGGATCAGGACGAACAACCCCACCTCTGACCTGCATATCAGGCATTCGAACAGTGGCGCAAGCGGTGGGCTCCAACTTGAGAACACTACATCCGGAGACCATGCACGTTTCTATGTGGCCAGTTCTGATGGCAATCTGCGCATCTATAGCGATAATCAGGCAGGGGCGATTGGGTTTTTTGATGATGCCTCCGGAGTGTATACGGCAAATTCTGATTTCCGGCTCAAGGAAAACTTCGAAGATCTCCATTTTGACTGGGCATCCTTTATGGAGTTCAGGCCGCTGGTATACAAATTCAGGTCCGATGAATCGCACAGGAGACATATTGGCATGGTCGCCCAGGAAGTTCAAAATATCTATCCTGAACTGGTAAATTATGATTCATCGGAAGATACCTACCACATGGATTATGCTGCGATTGGGGTCATCGCAGTAAGGGCGATTCAGCAACTGCGGGACGAAAAGGAAGCGCTCGAAAACGAGGTCGCTCGCCAGCAATCCGAGATCGATCAATTGAGGAAGAAGTCAACTGAAGCTGCTGCGCGCATATCAGAGATCCATGCACTCCTGGTAAAAGCCCTCGGCGATAAATAGTTTACAGACGACTCAAAAATCCTTCGAAATGATCCGATACATCCAAATCCTTTTTCTGGTCCTTGCCGGCCAGGTCATCCATGCGCAGTCCGTGGGTATCAATACCGAAACGCCGGATTCGACAGCCGCCCTTGAGATCAAATCTACGAGCAAGGGCCTTCTCATCCCGCGACTCAAAACGTCTGGTCGCCTGGGTATCCAGAATCCGGCAAGAGGATTGCTCGTCTATGATGTCAACACGGAGTCATTCTGGTATTTTGATACCAGTTGGATAGAAATCTCGAACGAGGACAAAAACGTATGGATTAAACAAAAAACCACGAACGCTGCCGAGGTCGGAGATACTTCCATTTATTACATGGGCAATGTTGCCATCGGAATCGATTCCTCGATCTCAAAGGTGGGTATTTATTCTGAAGACCTGATCCCAATGATCATCCATTTAAAAGTACAGAATGGATTTCTCGATGCCGGAGCATTGATCAATATTGATAGCGATACAGCAAATCAGGTAATGGGATTAAGGACAATTATCCAGGGAAATGCGATCACAAAAACTGGTAGTTCATTGATTATGCAATCCACAGACAGTCTTACCATGAATGCATATGGGACAAGTAATGACCTGTATTTTTCACCATTGCTTTCGGATTCAGTTGAGCGGACAACTTTGGGCGTGTATAATTTCTTGAGGGCATACCATAACAACTATCAGGCAGGTATTTACAATAAACTGTCCGGAAGTTCATACGGAAGGCAGAGAGGCACACTGAACAACCTGGATATATCCGGAAATGGTGAACAAATCGGAACATACAACTTCTTTGATAATGACCAGGGGGAAGGTGAGCACATCGGCACAAAAAACCTCGTCAGAGGGGGAGGAGTCCTTTACGGGGCGTATCATGTGATCCAATCCTCGAATGATTCAACTCATTTTGGCCAATGCGCTGAACTTGAAGGGAACGGGAACGGAACACGCTATGGGACATATCACAAGATCTCCGGATCAGGCGATGGTGATCACTATGGATTGGTATCTACTCTAAATGTTGCAGGTGCTGGAAGCAAAAAAGGTCAATTGATAGACATGATTGCTGATACCCTGGGAGGATCAAATATGGGAAATGATATTCGGATTGACGGACATGGATTTAAAATTGGAACAAGACATGTTTTTCCATCGACCTCGGGTAGTGGAGCACAATACGGCATGCAGAATTTTCTCTATGGAGATATCAATGAAATCAAAACCGGCGTACTCACACAACTCAACGGAGAAGGTGACGGGATTTGTTATGGGATCAGAAACATGATCAATACCTCGGGTAACGGCATGCATTATGGTACATATAATGACCTTGAAAACTCTGGCGGTACGAATATCGCAGGATATTTTAATTCGCCTGATTTCGCAGCCATATTCAATAAGGGCCACGTAGTGGTAAATGAGATGGGACATCATTCATCGGATTTTCGTGTTGAATCTTTTACCGATACCGCGATGCTTTTTGTTGATGCGACAGGAAATGCTGTTGGCATCGGAACCGCTTCGCCCGACCAGACACTTTCGGTCATTGGGACTGCTCGTGCTGCGCTGGAAGATGCTGAAACAAATTATATCGAATTCGGCCATGGCGGCAACAATGCCTTCATCAATGCCGATGGGACAGGGAATATCGATCTGCGCCATCACGATGCCAACATCATGACACTTGCTTCTGATCTGCGCGTTGGCATCAGAACCAACAATCCTGCCTCGGATCTTCATATCAAACATGCAAATAGTGGTGCTTCAGGGGGGCTTCGACTGGAGAATACCTCTTCCGGTGATTTTGCCCGTTTGTATGTGTCAAGTTCAGATGGCAACCTCAGGATATATAGTGACGACCAGGCTGGTGCGATCGGGTTTTTCGATGATGCCTCTGGTGCATACACAGCCAGTTCTGATTACCGGTTGAAAGAACACTTTGAAAGCCTGCATTTTGACTGGGACAGTTTTATGGACCTGGCGCCACTTGTATATGAATTCAGATCGGATACCTCGGATAAAAAACATATCGGGATGGTGGCCCAGGAAGTTCAGCATATCTACCCTGAGGC
>JARQTN010000151.1:0-1265 GCA_029976695.1 Lewinellaceae bacterium | reverse complement strand
AAAGCGATTGTCGGACAGGACCGGGCTGTAAAAGCTCTGCGTTTCGGCCTGGGAAACCGGGCGCCCGGTTTCAATGTATATGTATCTACACTGAACGGGAACCACAAGTATGACATTATCCGTCATTTCCTGGAAGAAATGGCCAGCCAGGAGCCGTTGCCATTTGACTGGTGCTATGTTAATAATTTTGAGAATGCTTATCGCCCTAATCTACTCCGGCTACCAATTGGCCTTGGCATCAATTTCAAGCATGATATCGAAAAATTCCTTTCTGATGCTGAACGGGCGCTGAACAACACCCTGGAGAGTGATGAATTCATTGAAAACATCGAGTTGATCAAGCAGGACCTTTCAGACAGAAAGCAATTGCTTTTCCAGGAGGTAAATGAAAAAGCAAAGGAGGAGAACTTTGTCGTGAAAAGGACGCCGGTAGAGATCATTGCAGTTCCATTGAAAGATAGCAAGCCACTTTCAAATGAAGATTTCAGCAAGTTAAGTGATGATGAGCAGGAAGCAATTATGAGAAAGCAGCGGGATTTCCAGGAAGTATTGCGCAACCTGATCAAGCAGACCATCGAACTTGAACGGGAAACCGCACGTAAACTGAAGGAACTGCAACAGAAGTCGGCCCTTTTTGCCATTGAAGGTCTTCTCGAGGAACTTCACAGGAAGTACGCCAGTGTGCCGGAAGTGCCAGAGCACCTTGAGGCGGTCAAGAATGATATCCTGAACAACCTGGAGATCTTCCTCCAGTCAGAGAGCCAGAACCAGCCTATGGGTGGCATCCCTTCTTTGAAAAAGCAGATCCATCAGCGGTATGAGGTGAATGTTCTTGTGGATAATTCTGGTCTGGAGGGAGCCCCGATCGTGCTGGAACTGAATCCGACCTATAACAACCTGTTTGGAAAGATTGAACGGGAATCTGTGATGGGCACGCTGGTGACGGATTTTACCCTGATCCGGGAAGGGGCATTGCACCATGCAAATGGAGGGTACCTCATTATCCCAGTCAGGGAACTCCTTTTTGCGCCATTTTCCTGGGATCATTTCAAGAGGGCGATCCGCAACAAGCAGATCGAGATCGAGGACCCGACTGAAAAACTTGGTTTCATCACGACCAAGAGCCTGCGTCCCGAACCGATCCCGCTCAATGTGCAGGTGATCCTTGTCGGACCGCATTATTTTTTCCAGTTGTTGTATGCCTATGATGATGACTTCAAGGAATTATTCAAGGTGAAGGCCCATTTTGATTCCGAAATGCCTGC
>JARQTN010000150.1:2582-4334 GCA_029976695.1 Lewinellaceae bacterium | reverse complement strand
ATCCTGTCGATCCTATCGATTCTGTAGATCCTGTTGTTTCTGTTGATACAATATTGAAGTATTCAGGAATCAGCTGAAGGATAAGCAGGCCTTTTGCCATTGCCTTCAGCAAAGTGGTCCAGGGATCCCCTTTTTAACGGACTTAAGTCCCAGGTTCAAACAAAAAAGCCGGCTACCTTCCGGCAGCCGGCACTGAAACAGGTTTCAATCTCACCTCATTTAAAGTGCATCTATTATCACTTGTGGCAACAGAACCTTGTCAATCGTATGCACGATTCCGTTGGAAGTCAGGATATCCAGACCCTCAGCATCCAGCGGTGCGGGAGTTTCAGTCTTGTCCTCAATAGCCAGGTTTTTCAGGTCGACGGTGATTGTTTCACCCAGCAACGTGGTCAGTTGCTGGTTGTTCCTGAGGTCGTTGGAAAATGCACACGCATCCACCACATGGTACAGGAGGATATTGGTCAGTCCATCCACGCCAATTACGCCTACTGCAGCTTCCAGGGATGGAAGGCCGAGTGCAGACAGCAAATCACTGAAAGCCTCATTTGTCGGGGCGAAAACAGTATAGATCGCATCCTCATTGGTCAGCGCGGCGGCAATTGAAGGATCAGCTGCAAGTACTGCCGCAACAAGTGATGCAAACTGGTCTGCTCCTGATGCTGTTTCCACAATGTTGAGTGCCGGCACTTCAAGTACATCGGTAATGGCATATACGCGGAGTTTGTAGCCTGAACCTCTCAGGTTGAATGCCAGGTAGATGGTGGACTCGTTGATCTGCAACCTGAATCCCCTGCGTGTTCTTTGGGTGATGTCGCCATTCAGCATATCCAGGCATCCCTGCTGGAATACGGGTACGATACCCTCTGCCACATGGTAAAGCAGGATTTGAGTGAGCGTTTCTACATCCAGGGCATCACACACATTTTCGGCCGTGATCCCCAGCTTGGAGAAAGCCCTGTCAGAAGGTGCGTAAAGTGTCTTCTGGCCCGAAAATAAAGCAGCATTAAGCCCTGTGCAACGGAGTGCTTCATTCAGCGTGTTAAAGGTGAAATTTGAAATGCTCCGGCCCTGGATCTCATCTGTTTCAAATTCCTCAAGATCTTCGGCATATTCGAGGTCGATGGGTTGTACGTTCTGCACAGTTTGTTCCATCTCACGCACAGCACTCTCGTCTTCCGTACAGCTTTGAAAAATGAAAGAACCAGCCAGAAAAAGGGTGATCAATAAAACAAGGGAGTTGTTTCGATTCATGTCTCATGAATTTTTTAAATGAAAAAATGTGTATGTAACTGTGGGATTCAATGTATATATGAGTACATGGCATTTTTGGTTGCCTGAACCCTGGAGAAATCATTTTACGATTTGGTCGCGGCAGTTTTTTCCGATTATTCCCTTATCTTTTGGCCAAACCTCCAGTCCATGAAGAGAAGACAATTCATCCACACAACCGGACTTGCTGCGGCTTCGTTCGGGTTCCCCTCCATCCTGGTACCCCGGCAGAAAAAGCAATTAGGTGTCGCGCTTGTGGGCCTGGGATATTACAGCAGGGACCTGCTTGCCCCGGCCCTGCAGTTGACAAAGCACTGCAAACTCCGAGGGATCGTGACGGGCAGCCCGGAGAAAGTACCGGTCTGGCAGCGGAGCTATGGGATCCCTGACAGGAATGTGTACAACTATGAGAATATGCACACCATTGCTGACAACCCGGATATCGATGTGGTCTACATCGTATTACCTACCGGATTGCAT
>JARQTN010000150.1:0-2482 GCA_029976695.1 Lewinellaceae bacterium | reverse complement strand
AATCATGATCACTGGAAGCTGAAAAAGTCAATGGGCGGCGGGGCGATGTATGATATGGGCGTGTACCCGGTCAATGCATCCAGGTATGCCACTGGCCTGGAGCCCGTTGCCGTGACCGGGAGCCATTCGACCACCAGACCGGAGATCTTCAGCGAGGTGGACGAGACAACGACTTTTACACTTGAATTTCCGGAAGGCATCCTGGCGCACGGCAGGACCAGCTTCGGGGAGAGCATGAATGACCTCACTGTGACCTGTGCAAACGGGAGCTATTACCTGCGCCCGTTCCAGGCATATTCCGGTGTGCGGGGAAAGGCGAGTGATGGCACGATGCTCAACAAGACAATTGCGAACCAGCAGGCCAAACAGATGGATGACGACGCGCTTGCGATTATCGAGGGCCGTGACATGCTGGTGCCCGGGGAAGAAGGGTTACGCGATATCCGGATCGTGGAAGCCGTATACAAGGCAGCTGCTGAAGGGCGTAGAATTTCATTATAACAGAACATTTACACTGGAACTTGAAATCATCACATTAATTTTTTATTTCTGTAGTTCATTAAAAAACGAAAATCACCATCATGGAAAAATATCTTGATCCTGAATACCTTTCGCAACTGGTAACCGCATATGCTCCCAAGGTCCTGGGTGCCCTGATCACACTGATCATTGGTTTCTGGCTCGCGGGTGTCATTACCCGGTATGCACGAAAAGGCATGGAAAAAAGGAATATGGACCAATCCATCATTCCGTTTCTTTGTTCGCTCATCAGTGTCGGCATCAAGGTCATGGTGCTGATTGCTGCGGCGAGCATGTTTGGCATTGAAACCACCTCGTTTGTGGCCGTATTCGGTGCGCTTGCCTTTGCTGTCGGGATGGCCCTGCAAGGCTCTTTGGGCCATTTTGCCAGTGGTGTGCTTATCCTGACCTTCAAGCCATTCAAGGTTGGTGACTTCGTGGAGATCGGCGGCGGCAAAAGTGGCGTGGTCCGTGAGATCCAGGTCTTCAATACGGTACTGACCAACGTCGAAAACCGGAGGATCATCATTCCCAACAGCCTTGTCACGAGCAATCCGATCACGAATATTACAGGACAGGGTACTTCCGGCGTCACGCTGACCTTTGGTATTGGCTATGATGATGACATCGATAAAGCCAGACAGATCATCCTCGATGTCGGGAAGTCCTGCGAGTTTGTGATCGCTGAACCTCCCCAGGTCGTGGTGGTATCAAGCCTTGGTGACAGCTCGGTAAACCTGACGACACGTCCCTTCTGCAAGAGCGAAAATTACTGGGATGTGTTCTTCTATATGCAGGAGAATGTGAAGAAGGCATTTGATGCACAAGGCATTTCCATCCCGTTCCCGCAAATGGATGTGCATACAGCTTCGTAGGAAGGGAAGGTAACCTTTCTGTCTCTGCGTACATAAAGAAGTATACAGGAACCCAAAATACTTTCATTATGTACAAATGCCCAATGTTTGTGATCATGCTGTTACTGGGCAGCATATTCCCATCTTTTGCCCAGTACAGCGATGTCGTTTCAACCTATGACCATGCAAGTGCAGGGATGTACGAGCCGCCGGATCCCCGAGAAAAGCACTTCCGGAAAGATCGTGCGGAACTCGCATTTCCCGGAGGTGTGCAGGCCCTGCATACTTTCATCATTGAGCATCTCGATTATCCTGAAATCGCAGTTGAGAATTGCATCGAAGGAACCGTTGTGGCAAAGATTTCTTTCGACAAAAATGGAAATGTGAGAAATGCCTGCATTTTGCGTTCCCTCAATGAAGCATGTGATCAGGCCGTGATCAATCTCGCTGAAAAGATGCCCCAGTGGTATCCCGCGATCAGGAATGGACGGCCCGTTTCCGAAAGTGCCATACTGCCAGTCCGGTTTTCACTCACGTGGAATTGATCCGGCCATCCGGCACCGGGCTGAAAAACCACCCGTATGGGTGAGGGCAGGTCCATTTGGTTTAGTGACCTTTATCCCGGGATTTATTAATGGTTTTACACACGATCGGAATGCGCGTTAAACCACACAGGAATGCCTGGGGAGAATATACAAATGTACCCATGACCCCGTTTGTCCGGCAACAGGAACAGAACTGGAGCCGGACTTTTTACAATCTGAAGTGCATTCCCTGATCACAGAATAGAGAGAACTTGAAGCGTTCAAAAAAGGCACAACAGGCAAAGATCATTCAATTTGAACCTGCGGGCGGTCATGAACTGCGGGGTAGCCATCGGCGGCTTGCCCGCATGTACCTGGAATCTTTGCGTGAACTTGACCAGCTTTTATCTGAAAGGAAGAAATCATCCGGACTTTATCCGACCCATGTATCCGGCTCCAAACGCTGATAAAGGCCTGTTTTTTCTACCAGGAGTTTCTTCGGTTCGATCAAGCAGGATATCCAGTGACCATTTGCAGGTTATCTTTGGAGAAACAGTATCCAATGCACAGATTGCTTATCCTTTT
>JARQTN010000149.1:2783-4374 GCA_029976695.1 Lewinellaceae bacterium | reverse complement strand
CGCTGAAATCGACCGGCCACATGTAAAAATCCCGTTGATGACTTCTGTGGGATTGAGTCCGTCAGGCCGCATCAAGGTAGCCGCATCCAACAGTTTCATTTTTGAGGAAGGACATGGTGGCGAGCCGATACTTATCCATGAGGACTGGGACTATAACAGGCACCTGACAAAATTCAATAAAGATCTAAAGGCGGGTGAGACGTATACCTTTGCAGTCGTCTCATCGGTGACGTCCTCGGAACAGTATGAAGATCCGCACAACGAGGCAGAACGCCTGACCATCTTTGCCAAACTAGAAGGTACTGAACGCCTGTTGCGCCGTCACAGGGAAGCATGGGCAGAATTATGGAAAAGCAATATCGAGGTAACCGGCGCCCCTGAAATTGAACGTGATATCCGGTTTGCGCTCTACCACCTGTATGCATTTGCACGTGAAGGCACGGCACTCAGCCTTTCCCCGATGGGACTTTCGGGTCTTGGATACAACGGTCACGTTTTTTGGGACACTGAATTGTGGATGTACCCTCCCCTGCTCATGCTGCAGCCCGAAATTGCCCATTCAATCCTGGAATACCGGTTTGAACGCCTTGATGCCGCACGGGAAAATGCATTCTCCCACGGTTATGATGGTGCGATGTTCCCCTGGGAATCTGCCGGTGACGGATCTGAAGACACGCCTGTATGGGCCCTTACCGGACCTTTCCAGCATCATATTACGGGATGCGTAGGCTGGGCTTTCTGGAAGTATTACCAGGTGACCGGGGACAAGGCATGGCTGCGTGACCGGGGATGGCCTGTTTTAAAGGAAGTGGCAAAATTCTGGGCCAGCCGGGTCGAACGAAACGGGACCGGCCAATATGACATTAAAAACGTAATCGGGGCAAACGAGTGGGAAGAAAACATAGACAATAATGCATTCACAAACGGGATGGCGATCACATCATTGAAATATGCGATCCAGGCTGCCCAAGAGCTCGGCATCGAACCAGACCCGGACTGGCAGCATGTGGCCGACAATATCCCGTTGTTGCAATTCGAGGATGGAGTTACCCGTGAAAATGCAACTTATCATGGTCAAATGATTAAGCAGGCAGATGTCAACCTGCTCGCCTACCCACTGGATATCATCACAGATGAAAACCAGATCAGGAAAGACCTGGATTATTACCTCCCAAGGCTTTCACCTGACGGGCCTGCGATGGGTCCGGCTGTCCTTGCGGTCCTGTACAACCGCCTTGGGGAAAGTGAGCAGGCTGCAGAGATCTTCAGGGACAGTTACAAGCCGAATGAAGTCCCTCCATTTGGTGTCATTGCAGAAACAGCCGGGGGGACGAACCCTTATTTTGCCACTGGGGCCGGAGGCATGTTGCAGGCTGTGCTGGCTGGTTTTGGCGGGCTGCAAATTACGGACGACGGCATCCTGCAGGCATCCTCATCCCTGCCGGAAGGCTGGGGGACATTGCGGATCACGGGTGTAGGCGCCGAAGGGACGCATGTTGAGGTGAGGGAGTAGGGAGCTGTGCTGCGGAAGAGATATTATGATTTTTTGCTATATATAACTTGCGGTCCAATTCGAACATCTTAAATGTTC
>JARQTN010000149.1:0-2683 GCA_029976695.1 Lewinellaceae bacterium | reverse complement strand
ATACCCCTCCTTTTTCGGATAACTCATCGTGTGTGTTTTATGGATGGAAAAAATCTGACAGGTGCCTTTTTCCAACTGCACATCAGGCGTTATCGTTCCAATTTGTACAAATTTTTGCACCTTCAAGCTGGAAAATAAAGGCATATGAAATCAAAACAGCAATGGTGGAAAGAAGCCGTCATCTACCAGGTGTATCCCCAAAGCTTCCAGGACTCGGACGGGGACGGGATCGGGGACATCCAGGGGCTGATCAGCCGCCTGGACCATATTGCACAATTGGGTGCTGATGTGGTTTGGCTGAACCCTGTTTACAAGTCACCACTGGATGATAACGGGTATGATATCTCGGACTATTACCGGATCCATCCCATGTATGGGACCATGGAAGATTTTGACTTGCTGCTGGAGGAGATGCACGCGAGGGGCCTGAAGCTGATCATGGACCTCGTGGTCAATCATTGCTCGGATGAACATGAATGGTTCGTAAAGTCCAGGCAATCAACTGAAAATCCGTACAGGGATTACTTTTTCTGGAGACCGGGAAAAAATGGCGGGCCGCCAAACAACTGGATCTCCTTTTTCGGCGGTAGCGCCTGGGAATACGACCCCATGACAGATGAATATTTTTTACACATCTTCACAAAACGGCAGCCAGACCTTAACTGGGAAAACCCCAAAGTCCGGAAAGAAGTATACAAAATCATGCATTTCTGGCTGAAGAAGGGAATCGATGGTTTCCGCATGGACGTGATTTCCCTGATCTCGAAACATACCGGCTTCCCGGACAGTGAAGATCCGGGACTGGAACACATTGTCGGAAAATATTACGCAAACGGCCCCAGGATCCATGAATACCTGAAAGAAATGTACCAGGAAGTCCTGCAGCATTACGATGTGATGACGGTAGGTGAAGGCCCCGGGATCACGGATGAGATCGCACCGCTGTACGTCGGTGAAGAACGCGACGAACTGAACATGATCTTCCAGCTCGAACACATGTTCATCGACTGGGGCCCGGAAGGAAAATTTGACCCGGTAGATTTCTCCCTGATTGCACTGAAAGAATACTATACCCGCTGGAACAGGGTATTTGAAAAAAACGGGTGGATCACCTCATTCCTGGACAACCATGATTTTCCAAGGATGGTCAGCCGGTTTGGGAACGATGGAAAATATCGCGTTGAATCCGCCAAATTGCTGGCTACCTTGATCTTGACGATGCCCGGGACGCCCTGCATCTATTTCGGTTCGGAGATCGGGATGACGAATGCCCCCTTTGCATCGATTGACCAGTGCCGGGATGTGGAAACACTCAATTTTTACAAGATCCTGAAAGAAAAAGGGATGACAGAACGGGACTTTATGGCCATTGTGCGCAAGGTCGGCAGGGATAATGTCCGCACACCCATGCAGTGGGACGACACCCTGAACGCAGGGTTTACATCGGCAATTCCCTGGATCATGGTCAATCCGAATTATCCGGAATTGAACGTCCAAAATGATCTTGCCTCCGATGATTCGATTTATGCATTCTACCGGGAAATGATCCAGTTCAGGAAAAAGCATCCCTGCCTTGTCCATGGAAGCTATACGGACCTCGCCCCCGGGCATCCCGAACTATTTGCCTTTCGGCGTGTGGTGGAAAATGAACAGTTCCTTGTACTCCTGAATTTCTCGGATAATCCGCTGAAATTCACGGGGATCCTCCCCAAAGAGATTGATCAGCCGGTCCGTTCGAACTATTCTGGCCATGCAGAAAAGCATCAATTGAGACCATGGGAGGCACAAATCTTTCATATACAAAGCGGGACCTGAATCGTTTAGTTCATAACACATTGTGCAAACTTCCTGCTTACCAGGGTAACTGAATTATTCCGAGATTTGCGTCAAACTTCCTGATTTTGAAAAGAAATTGCTTCATATTCCTCACAGCATTGTCTCTCATCCTTGCCGCCGGTTGCGAGGAAAATACAGAGATTACAGCAGACCTTGAAAATCCGGTGTATTATCATAGGTCGGTCAAGAACCTGACTGACATTATTGTCCATGATATTTTCTCCCCACCAGTAGCCAGCCGTGTGTATGCGTATCCCAGTATTGCTGCTTATGAAATCCTCCAGCTTCAGCGGGATGACTATAAAAGTCTCGCGGGGCAGGTCCATGAATTGACCCCGATTCCGACCCCGGACCAGGACAAGGTCTATGCCCTCGAACTTTCCGCAATACATGCATTCAATACAGTGGGCAAAGCACTGATTTTTTCCGAAGCTAAAATGACAGATTTTCAAAATGAATTGTACGCAGAGCTAAAAGCTGCCGGAATTCCGGATGGGGTGTATGATCGATCCATGGCTTACGGCGAAGAAGTGGCAAAACATATCCTTGCCTGGGCCGACAAAGACAACTACAAACAAACCCGGACATTTCCCAAATACAGCTTCACTTCGGAACCGGGTAAATGGCAACCGACACCGCCAGCATACATGGATGGTATCGAACCCCACTGGAGGGAAATCCGCCCGTTTGTCATCGATTCGGCTACCCAGTTCAAACCTGCCCCTCCCCCGCCCTTCAATATGAAGCCCGGCTCGGATTTTTACGAACGGACAATGGAAGTGTACAATACAGTCAGGGAAAACAGTGAAGAGCACACGGAAATCGCAAGTTTCTGGGATTGCAATCC
>JARQTN010000148.1 GCA_029976695.1 Lewinellaceae bacterium | reverse complement strand
CCGAATTCATGCGTATTCGACGGGTCCGTCGACGCGCTGATCACGCCCAGTGTACGTCCGTGGAAATTACCCGACACGCAGATGATCTTCGCTTCGTTGTACGGGATGCCCTTTACTTTATATCCCCATTTTCTTGCGAGTTTCATGGCAGCCTCCACAGCCTCGACGCCGCTGTTGATGGGCAGCACCTTGTCATATCCGAAAAATTCAGTGACGAATTGTGCATATTGCCCAAGCATGTCATTGTAGAATGCCCGTGACGTAAGCGTCAGTTTTTCGGCCTGGTCTTTCAGGGCTCCGATGATGTGCGGGTGGCAGTGCCCCTGGTTGACTGCCGAGTAGGCAGACAGGAAGTCATAGTACTTTTTCCCTTCCACATCCCACATGAAAACGCCTTCGCCACGTGCAAGCACGACGGGCAGTGGGTGGTAGTTGTGGGCGCCGTATTTATCCTCCAGTGCGATGAGGTCTTCTGATGTGTATTTATTGGTATCGGTAAGCATAGTCAATATTTTCCTGATATTCGGCCAATCGCCGCAAATTACATATTTTCATTGAGCAGCAATTCATGAATCTCCATCACCTGCCGGATTAGGGAGGTTTGCTGGTCATTCACGATCACAAAGTCCGAAAGGGGCAGTTTCTCGAGGTCCGTCCATTGTGCCTCGATCCTTGCTTCAACGGATGCCCTGTCGAGCCCGTTGCGCTTCATGACCCTGTTGATGCGCATTTCATGGGGCGCCGTCACCAGGATCATGCGGTCGAGGTTCCGATAGCCCCCGGATTCAAAGATCAGGGCAGCTTCATCGAGGACATAGGGTGCGTTTTCCTGTTTTTCAGCCCACTTTCTGAAGTCCAGGTGGACCGCAGGGTGGACGATGGCGTTCAGTTCCTTTCGCAGGGAATCATCGTGAAATACACGGTCCGCCAGGTATTTGCGGTCAAGGGCACCCGTCTGGTCATAGGTTTTTTCACCTGCCAGGGCGATGATCGCTTTCCGGACATCCGGGTCTTCGACCATGATCTCCTTCGCCCGGGTATCTGCATCATAGACCGGGATACCAAGCTTTTTGAAAATACTTGCCACGGTCGTCTTCCCGCTCCCAATGCCCCCGGTGATGCCGATTTTCATCATGTGTGCAACATTTTAACAAAGATGCAGCATTCGGGCAAATCAAGCCTCCTTTTTAACGGTAATCCATTCCTTGTAGTCGCCAATTTCCTCGAAATCCAGGTTCGTCATTTTCTTTATGAACCCGAGGATCAGTTCTTCTGCATTGTGGCGCGGGACGAGGAAACGGGAAGTGACCTGAAGGCCAAAATCCTGTCCAAGCAGTTCGAAATTGAACTCCTTCGCAGTTTCGATGATGGCTGCTGATCTGGCATAATCGCAGGTGAAGGCATACGGGTCCCCAATGAGGTGCTTTGTAATTTTTGCATGAGCAAGGGCATCCCCTGCGGCGGTGCGGTAGGCATTGATCAGTCCCGACACGCCCAGTTTTGTCCCGCCGAAATACCTGGTCACGATGACGATCACGTTTGTGAGATCCTTGCTGACCAGCTGGCCAAGGATGGGCTTCCCTGCCGTGCCGGAAGGTTCGCCGTCATCATTGGCCCGGTACAGGTCCGCTTCGTCCCCGATCCGGAAGGCGTAGCAATGGTGCCTGGCTTTCGGATGTTCCTTTTTTACCTCCAGCAGGTGTTCCATGGCCTCTTCCTCCGTGGAAACGGGAAATGCATAGGCCAGGAATTTGGATCCTTTTTCTTTGTAAGCCCCCTGGCAGCTCATGGCGATGGTTTGATAGTAGGCGCACATCCTACTGTGAAGATAAGGCGATCAGGATGATTGCCAGCATGGAGCAAAGGATGCCCGCCCAGTTTGCCCTTGAAAGGTGTTCGTCGAATGCCTTCCATGCCAGGATTGCGGAAAGCAGGAGTACGGACACGTTCAGGATCGGGAAACCGACACTTGCTTCGATTCCTTCCTTCAGCATCAGGGTGATCAGGTAGATCGAAAAATAATTCGGTACGCCAAGGATGAAACCGGCAAGCAGGTGCTTCCATTTGAACCTGAATTTCCCAATTGCGTATCCGGGGATCAACACGGCAAGGCCGAATACTGCGGCGATCCCGAATCCATGCGTTGTGAATTGCCGGTGTTCACCCTGCAGGATGCCCGTGTATTCCACATAGAAAAGGATGATCTCGATCAGCGCACTGATGACCAGGACGAAGAGCGGGAAAAAATAATAGATCCGGGGCGGCTTGTCATCCGGGATGATCCTTCCGCTTTTCCTGTTGACCAGGAAGATCGCCATGATGGCAAGGGCGATCCCGGCGAGTTTGACCCAGGGCGCACTCTCGTGGAAATAGATGATCGTGACCCCAACCGTGATGATCAGGGACATTCGCTGCATGACAGAGGTAAGTGCGATGCCGAATTTCTGGAAGGCGATCGCTGCAAAGTTGAAACCGGCAATGAACAGCAGGCCCAGGAAAAGGTCATAAGTAAACCATTCCGACTGCAGGACATCGGCCGTGAACGGATATGACCGGTTCAGCAGGGACCCGACCAGGAGGCAGGCCAGGTAGTTGAACGTGACCGCCTGGAAATTGTCAATCCCGAAGTTGTCAAAGAATTTGAAGATGACACCGATGATGGTCGAAGCAAGAATAGCCAGCAGGAGTGGAATCATATGCGTCTCAGCAGGTAAATGAGCGGTCAAAGATAGCAGAAAGGCGGTGAGTATTGCCCGGTTTCGGGATCGGAATTCAGGCAGAATGAAGCATGGTCGGTTTCATCCTGCGATCAATATTAGGCATTCATTAACGATCTGTTAAGCCGTTTACATGTGACATGTTTTCTATATTTGTGCATCATCAAAACAACCGGAATTGAGGGATTCTCTCCATCAGTATGACACCGTGATCCAGGCCTGCAAGGAAGTCTTTATCAAGAAAACAAAAGATTACGGTACCGCGTGGAGGATCCTCAGGCTTCCTTCCCTGACAGACCAGATCTTCATCAAGGCCAGCCGCATCAGGAGCATTGAGGAAAAGAGTGCCCAGAAGGTCGGGGATTCCGTCGAGGGGGAGTATATCGGGATCATCAATTACTGCCTGATCGCGATGATGCAGGAGTCCCTTGGGGATGACGGGGATTTGGAACTCCCCCTTGACGAGGCAGAAAGGATGTATGATGGTTACGTGCGAAGGACGAGGTCGCTTTTCGAGGCAAAAAACCATGATTACGACGAGATCTGGCGTGAAATGCGGATCAGCAGCTACACAGACCTCATCCTGATGAAGATCCTGCGGATCAAGCAGATCGAGGATAACCTGGGCAAGACACTCATTTCAGAAGGCGTTGCCGCCAATTACATGGACATCATGAACTATGCGGTCTTTGCACTGATCAAACTTTCAGAAAAACAAGAAGCATGACGATTCAGACACTTGTACTGTACATTGCCATCATTGCACTGGTATTGACGTTTGTCATTGGTTGGATCAAGAAAGGGCACAAGAGCTGGCTGATGACCTTCCTGCAGAGTTTCACGGGTGTATTGTTCCTGATCTCGGGATGGGTAAAGGCAGTAGATCCGATGGGGACCGCCTTCAAACTTGAACAGTATTTCGCTGAGTTCGAGGCTACATTCCAGGGCACCTGGTTTTCTTTTATTGCCCCGTTGTTTCCTTTCTTTGAGCATTATGGGCTATTGTTGTCGATCGTGACCATTGTTTTTGAAATGGTGCTTGGGATCATGCTGCTCATGGGAGACAGGCCCAAATTGACTGCATGGCTGTTCTTTCTGCTGGTGCTCTTTTTTACCTTCCTGACCGGGTTTACATTTCTCACAGGGTATGTCCCCATGGACGCAAATTTTTTCAATTTTTCCGCCTGGGGTCCATATAGCGCAACGAATATGCGGGTGACGGACTGTGGTTGTTTTGGGGACTTCATCACCCTGGAGCCCAAAACCTCCTTCTTCAAGGATATCGTACTGATGTTCCCGGCACTGTATTTCCTTTTCAGGCACAAGGATATGCATCAGCTTTCCAGCCAGCGGACGCGGAACTGGATCGTATTGGGCGCAACCGTGTTGCTTACCCTTTATTGTGTGAACAATTACAAGTGGAACCTTCCGCATGCTGATTTCAGGCCGTTCAAGGCAGGTGCGGACATCGCCGCCATCAAGGCTGCCGAGGAAGAAGCCGCTGCGAATGTGCAAATACGCGCATGGCGCATCCGGGACAAGTCAACGGGCAAGGTGAAAGAGCTTTCAAACCAGGAATTCATGTCAGGCTACAGCGAAAACAAAGATTCCTGGGAGGTCATTGAACAGCTGAAAACGGCCCCCGAGATTCCCGCTTCCAAGATCTCTGATTTTGAATACCTGGACGAAACCGGACACCCGGTCTCGGAGGACCTGCTGGCGGACCCGGAACCTTCATTCATGATTGTCTGCTATGAACTCAAAGGGACAACCGGGCAAGAACAGGTCATGGTGCCGGACACGACCTATCGCCTCGATACCCTGTTCTCCGAAGACTCGAATACAATGGAAGTGGTCCGGGTCCCGGATCGGATCGGGGAACACCCAGAAACCATTGAGATCTATACCTGGGATAAGGATTACCTGAAAAAGTGGGAGAAGCTCGTTCCTTTCATCCAGGCTGCTGAGCAGGATGGCGTGCCTGTGGCTGCAGTGGTGGGAGGCGCATCCTCTTACAAGCTGCAAGAATTCGCCGGAGCGGTTGGCCTGGGCATCCCGTTTTATGAAGCGGATGACATCCTGCTGAAGACGATTATCCGGTCGAATCCCGGGATTGTCCTCTGGCAGGATGGCACCATTCTCGACAAATGGCATATCCGGAAATTACCCGATTACGAAACGGTCAAAGCCGGGCACTTCACTGCCCGGTAACATCCAGAGCCATTGTTTCCCGTGAAGCTGGTTATATAACGGCTTTTCATATATAAATAATGGAATATCATTCCGTTTCGGGAAAAAATGAGTTTATTTGTGCTTAATAATTTCCATAAGCAGTCATTAGAAGTATATGGTCAGCAGGAGAAGTGTGAGAGTAAAAGTGATGCAGCTACTCTACGCTAAAAATCGGGATAAAGATCTCAGTGATTCAAAAGTCCTACGTGCATACGACGATGCCCTCGAAAAGTCATTCGAACTTTATTTGCTGACGCTGTACATCTTCCTCCAGACAACCAAAGTTGCCCTTGCTGATCAGAAGAAGCGCCTGTCCAAACACCTTCCTTCCGAGGTGGATAAAAAGTTCTCAGCCAAGCTGTACAACAATGACCTGATCCAGAGCATGGTGAAGAACCAGAAGCTTCAGTCGATGTTCCAGAAGTTGCGCTTCCCGGTGCTCATCGATGAGGATATCTGCAAGCGGTTGTACAAGGACTTCCAGAAGCAGGAGGCGTACAGCGGATACATCCTGAAAGAAACTGCGGACGCAGACCACAGGGAAATTCTCCTGGAGCTCTTCCGTTCGATGCGCAAGGATGAATTTTTTTCGGAGGTTCTGGAGGATCATTATCCCAACTGGAATGATGACAAATCCCTGGCCATCGGTGCGGTCAAGAAAACGATCAAGCAGGCACCGAACATGTCCGAAAAGTTTTATACCGAATTTGAGCCGGACGAGGAAACCGCCGAGGAATTCGGGCGGCAGTTGCTTGAGCAGGCTCTTGAAAAGGAAGATGAGCTTGTCAAGTATATTGAGCCGATCCTGAACAACTGGGACCTGGATCGCCTTGCGATTATTGATATGATCCTGATCCAGATGGCCCTGGCAGAGTTTATGTATTTTCCGACCATCCCCACAAAGGTCACACTCAATGAATATGTGGAAGTTTCCAAGCAGTACAGCACTGCCAAGAGCAAGGATTTTATCAACGGTATCCTGGACAAACTCATGAAGTCCCTGATGGATGAGGGGATGATCAGGAAGGAAGGCCGCGGGCTTGTCAATTAACCCTCATTAATGCTACGCACATGATTGAAAAAGTGCTGATCCTGGACTTTGGTTCTCAATACACTCAATTGATTGCCCGAAGGGTCCGGGAACTCAATGTGTACAGTGAAATTCTTCCGTTCAACAAGGTTCCTGATATCAATGAAAACTACAAGGCTGTGATCCTGTCGGGGAGCCCTTTCTCTGTGAAGGATGAAAATGCCCTGCACGCCGACCTTTCAAAGATCCTGGGAAAGGTGCCTGTACTGGGGATTTGTTACGGGGCCCAGTATATCGCCCAGCAACTGGGTGGTGAGGTCGCCAGGTCCGACAAGCGGGAATACGGGAAAGCCCATTTACGCATGGATCACAGTGAACACCCGATCCTCAAGGATATTGGTGACGGGAGCCAGGTCTGGATGTCACACGGAGACAGCATCCTCAGGATTCCAGAGGGATTCGAACAGGTGGCCCATACGCGCTCGATCCCGGTAGCCCTGTTTGCCTCGAAAGCGGACCTGTTTGAAGCACCGGTCATCTGCCTGCAGTTTCACCCTGAAGTCACGCATTCCCTTGAAGGATCCCAGTTGCTCAGGAATTTCCTCTTTGATATCTCTGGTGTAAGCGGTGACTGGACACCTTTGTCCTTTATCGAAGATACGATTTCAAACCTGCAGGACACATTGGGCGATGATCATGTGATGATGGCGCTTTCAGGTGGTGTGGACTCGACAGTCGGAGCCATGCTCCTGCACAGGGCCATTGGAAAGAACCTGTATTGCTTTTTTATCGACAACGGCCTGCTCAGGAAAAATGAATTTGAGGAAGTGCTCCATTCATACAAGGATATGGGGCTCAACATCCAGGGCGTGGATGCGAAGCAGCATTTCTATGATGAACTCAAGGGAATTTCAGAACCGGAGGGAAAGCGCAAGGTCATCGGCCGGTGTTTTATCGAGATCTTTGAGGACCAGGCGATACACCATCCGGACGTCAAGTGGCTTGGCCAGGGTACGATCTACCCTGATGTGATCGAATCCGTGAGTGTGCACGGCCCGTCTGTGACGATCAAATCCCATCACAACGTTGGAGGCCTGCCCGCGCAATTGAAGCTCAAGCTCATCGAACCCTTGAAAATGCTCTTCAAGGATGAGGTGCGCAAGGTTGGGCATGAACTAGGCATCCCGGATCACATCCTCAAAAGGCACCCCTTCCCGGGCCCCGGATTGGGGATTCGTATCCTGGGGGATATTACTCCTGAGAAAGTCAACATCCTGCAGGAGGCCGATGCCATTTATATCAATAGCCTGAAGGCTCATGGCCTGTATGACAAAATCTGGCAGGCCGGGGCAATTTTATTGCCTGTCCAGTCCGTTGGAGTCATGGGAGACGAGCGTACCTATGAACGTACGATCGCATTGCGTGCTGTAAATTCAAAAGACGGGATGACAGCAGAATGGAGCCGAATCCCTTACGATATACTTGCAGAGATCAGCAGTGATATTATCAACCATGTAAAGGGAATTAACAGAGTCGTTTATGACATCAGTACCAAGCCGCCGGCTACGATTGAATGGGAGTAACCTGGCTTGCGGGTTCGTGATGCTCCTTTTCCTGTCTTCCTGCGGGATCTTCAACCCTGACAAACAGGCAAAGACCGTGGATAGGGGTGTGCCCGAAGAGAAAGAGAACATGGTGCGCATCTATAATCCTGCCACCGGTCTGTATGAATCCGTGCCGGAAAGCAATGTCAAGGTAGATACCGTCCGCCTTCGGGATATTACCAGGTCATCAGCCAAACCAATCACCGGCATAGCCACGGAACCGGAAGGGAAAAAGAAGAGTGCTTACAAGATGAGCCTTCTGGTGCCGTTCTATGCCATTCGTTACCAGAATATTTCTGACCCGATAGATGCCCGCGGAAGACGGTTTATCCAATTCTATGCCGGCGCACGGCTGGCGATCGATGACCTGATGAGCGAAGGGTTCAGGGTGGACCTGAATGTGTATGACACTGAAGAATCCAACGCCAAAATGCAGGAAATCCTCGATGATCCTGCAGTCAGGTCGTCGGATCTTTTGATCGGAGCATACAGGAGGTCCAATATCGAGGCTCTGGCCGCATTTTCCAATAAATACAAACTCCCTGTTGTGTCCCCGTGGATTCCTGCTTTTGATCAGGGTGTTGATGCTCCGTTGATGATCCAGACAACACCAGGCCTGGAAGCGCATGCACACGCCATCTTCGCGCATATCCATGATGCGTTGCATCAACCGAGGGTATATCTCGTGGGACGCGATGAAAGAACTGAAATGAACCGCCTGGAGCGCTTCAGGGATGCCTACCTGGCTGCCGGACTGAATCCCGACAGCCTGTCCATGCTGCTTATTGATGACAGGACAAGCGACCTGCATGAGACAGACATGACAGAGATCTTTATGGATACCGCCCAGGCTGTGTTTGTGATCCCTTATTATTCAAGAAGTGACGAGGATTTTGTCAACAATGTGCTCAGGAAGATCCATGCCGAACGGCTTGATAAGAATGTTTTTGTATACGGCTTGCCCCAATGGATGAGTTTCTCCAATGTCAACTATGATTACTTTGAGAGCCTGAAGGTGCATGTCAGTACAATCAGTTTTACCGATAAATACAACCCGCGTTTCGATTCCTTCCAGACACGGTTCTTTACACGATATGGGATTGTCCCGGAAGAACCAGCCTTCAGGGGGTACGACCTGGTCTACTATTTTGGGAAAGCATTGCACATGTATGGTACGCATTTTATTCCCGAACTTACTGGCACGAAGCATGGCGGGCTGAACTTAGGTTTCGATCTCGATCCTGTTTACCTGGAAGGCCCCGACAGGTCTGCGGGAAGGCAAAAGCCAAGGTACATCGAGAATCGCGGGATCAGGATCCTTCAATTTAGCCAGCTGCAATTTCAATTTATCCGGTGAACAACTACCTTGCTATTTTACATCCAGCTCTGGAATCCGCAGACTTCTTATCTTGAAGGACAATAAATCTGGCACAATTTGGCATTGACTCCACAGCGCGAACAGGTTTTGCTTTCTGCCGCGAGGAACAGGCAGATGGACCTTGCCGTGGTCCTGGAGAATGTGCATGATCCGCACAATATCAGTGCTGTCCTGCGCACCTGTGACGCTGTCGGTGTGTATGCCCTCTATATCCTGCTTACAGATCCTGAAATGCACAGAAAGAAGATCCGGATGGGGAAGCGGTCGAGTGCCGGGGCACGCAAATGGATGCACGTGTTCAGATACCATGATGCCAATAAATGTTTTCACGACATCAGGCAAAGGTGCACCTGGATATACGGTACCGGGCTGGACCGTGAGGAGCCTTCCAGTTTCCTGGAAATGGATTTCACGGTACCCTGCGCCCTTGTCTTTGGAAATGAAAAAGACGGGATCTCATCCGAAGTTTCCGCCATGTGTGACGGTCATTTTATGATTCCCCAGAAAGGCATGGTCCAGAGCCTGAATATCTCGGTTGCCTGTGGTGTGACCCTCTTCGAAGTGTACAGGCAGCGGGTCCGGGCAGACATGTATGGCCGGGCTGAAGATGCGCCGCAAACACAGGAAGCCCTCCGGTTCTTCCATGAGCGCATTTCATCGGGTGCGACCGGCAGAGCAGTGGAGGAACGGTTTTAATGAATGATGAATAATTATTGATTAATGATGGATGGATTGCCAATCATTAATTATTCATCATCAATCATTCATCAAACGAACCGCCTTCCCGATCCTTTCGATCGCTTCTCTCAGTTCAGCCTCGGAGGAAGCATAGGAGATACGGATGCAGTTCGGGGCGCCGAAAGCAGCGCCGCTGACCACGGCAACATGGGCCTCACGGAGGAGGAACATGGCAAAATCGTCGGAGTTTGCGATGACTTCACCCCTGGATTGCTTTCCAAAATGCTGTGAGATGTCTGGAAACAGATAAAAAGCACCCTTTGGGTGATTGACCCTGAAACCGGGGACCTGTTCCATGAGGCTGATCACCAGGTCCCTGCGGTTCATAAATGCATTGCGCATTTCATGCGTGGGTGCCAGGTCGCTCATGAGGGCGTACGCTGCAGCCTTCTGACCGAATGAAGATGCACCTGAAGTGACCTGACCCTGGATTTTCGTGCAGGCATCTGCAATCCACTTTGGCGCACCAATATACCCCAGGCGCCAGCCGGTCATGGCGAAACCCTTGGCAAAGCCATTGACCGTAATCGTCTGTTCACGGACCGCTTCAAAAGTGCCGATGGAAACGTGCTGGTCCCCGAAATTGATGTATTCGTAGATCTCATCCGAAATGATGTGCACATCCGGGTATTTGCTGAGCACGGCAGCGATTTCAGCTAATTCATCCCTGCTGTAGACAGACCCTGTCGGATTGCAGGGGGATGAATAGAGGACCAGCTTCGTCCTGTCCGTGATCGCTTCTTCGACCTGCTGAGCATCTACCTTGTAATCCTTTTCGATACCGGCATATACCGGCACCGGCACACCGCCGACAAGGCTGACAATATCATGGTAGGATACCCAGTAGGGGGAGAAGATGACCACCTCGTCTCCAGGGTCGAGCAAGGCCATGCAAATATTATAGATGCTTTGTTTTGCCCCGTTTGAGACGACAATCTGGTTTGTGTCAAAGGTGAGGTTGTTGTCCCGTTTGAATTTGTGCACGATTGCCTCTCGCAATTCGGGGAGCCCGTTGACCGGAGTGTATTTCGTGTACCCTTCATCCAGGGCGCGCTTGGCGGCCTCCTTGATATGGACCGGCGTATCGAAATCGGGTTCGCCCAGGCTCAGGCTGATCACGTCATAACCTTTTGCTTTAAATTCTCTTCCAAGTGCCGCCATCTGAAGGGTGGCAGATTCTTTCATGTTCAACACCCTCTGCGAAAGTGTCCGTGATGCGATTTCATTTGTCATGGCCTGAAGTTTGGTCACCAATGGATATTGATTGGTTCAAATTGATTAGGTTTGCTCAACCGCGCACTGGTCAATCCGGTGGGCCAAGATACAGATATTCAAGATTCTTGCAGATATCCATCAGAATGAAAAACAAACTTGAGCAACTCAGGCAGATGCAAGCTGAGGCCCGGCTGGGCGGCGGGGAGGAAAGGATAAAGAAACAGCACGCAAAAGGCAAACTGACCGCAAGGGAGCGCGTCGAACTGCTCCTGGACGATGATACGTTTGAGGAAATTGGACAACTCGTACAGCACAGGAGTACGGACTTTGGCATGGAGAACCAGAAGATCTACGGAGATGGGGTAGTCACGGGATATGGCAAGGTGAATGGCCGGCTGGTCTATGTCTTCTCCCAGGATTTCACTGTTTTCGGTGGTTCGCTGAGTGAAACGCATGCTGAAAAGATCTGCAAGATCATGGATCTGGCAATGGAAAATGGAGCCCCGCTGATCGGGTTGAATGATTCTGGTGGCGCGCGTATCCAGGAAGGGGTGAAATCTCTGGGTGGGTATGCTGATATCTTCTTTCGCAACACCATCGCTTCGGGTGTCATCCCGCAGCTTTCGGCCATTATGGGCCCGTGTGCCGGCGGTGCAGTGTACTCGCCTGCCATTACGGATTTTATCATCATGGTGGAAAAAACCTCGTACATGTTTGTGACCGGCCCGAATGTCGTAAAGACAGTGACCAATGAAGTCGTCAGTTCCGAGGAGCTGGGCGGGGCGCACACCCACGCGAGCAAATCAGGCGTAACCCACGTAACGGCGATCAATGATTATGATTGCATTGTGAAGCTTAAAAAACTGCTATCCTACATCCCGCAAAATGCAACCGAGAAAGTACCGGATCTGCCGTTTGAATTTGGCTCTGAACTACGGCCCGCATTGAATGACCTCGTGCCGGAAGAAGCCCAGAAACCTTACGATATGAAGCATGTCATCCTTGAACTGGTGGATGAGGACTCTTTCTTCGAGATCCATGAGGAGTTTGCTGAAAATATTGTCGTCGGTTTTGCCCGGATGGGCGGAAAGAGCATCGGCATCATAGCCAACCAGCCGCTTTACCTGGCCGGCGTGCTTGATGTCGACAGCAGCAGGAAGGCCGCAAGGTTCGTGCGTTTTTGTGACAGCTTCAATATCCCCATGCTCGTGCTGGTCGATGTGCCCGGGTTTCTTCCCGGAACGGACCAGGAATGGAACGGGATCATCGTCAATGGCGCCAAACTGCTGTATGCTTTCAGCGATGCGACGGTGCCCACCGTGACCGTCATTACGCGGAAAGCCTACGGAGGCGCCTATGACGTGATGAATTCAAAGCATATCGGGGCAGACCTCAATTTCGCCTGGCCCAGTGCAGAGATTGCCGTGATGGGAGCGAAGGGGGCCAGCGAGATCATCTTCAAGAAGGAAATCGCCTCGGCGGAGGATCCGGAAAAGGCCCTTGCCGAAAAGGAAGCCCTGTATGCGGAAAAATTTGCGCACCCATACCTGGCCACGGAACGCGGGTTTATCGATGAGGTCATCGAGCCTGCGCAGACACGCAGGAAGCTCATTCGCGGGTTCTACATGCTTGAAAATAAAAAGACGAACAGGCCCAAACGCAAACACGGGAATATCCCGCTGTGATGTGGAAGATGCCCCGGAGGAGATTTCTCCGCGCGCGATCCTCAGTGCTCGATTGCCGTCGTCCCGATCCCGAAGGCTTTCGGGATATCGGGATTAACCGACGGAACTGGATCCACAACAGATTGGGCTTCAGCCATTGCAACGCATATTGATAAACAAGCGCAAAAAACAGTTAAGTTCTACTTTGCAATCAAAACCTTCCCCGTATACATGCTCCGGTCATTGAACAACTGCAGGAAATAGATCCCCTCCGGGAGCGAAGATGCCCTTACCGGATGCCAGCCTCCCGGATCCATGCCCTGCTCCGCATAGACAAGTTTTCCTCCAGTGGAATAGAGCCGCAACTCCAGCCCTGGTTCCGGGACAAGGAGATATGGCATATTATCTTGATACATCAATTGAATATCCATAATTCTCGGCTCATATCCCGTTGATGTTGTTTCGCAGCTGACCACGCCGACATCCACAAAATCAAAGCACGTGTTGTCTTCCAGGTCCTGGACAAGGAACTCGTAGGCGATCAAGGGATCGGCAGGCAGCGGACCGATCGTCAGGGGCACGGCCTCATAGCTGAAATTACCATAATTTACACCGTTTCCGACCAGATTGAAGCCGCCTTCACTGGTATTGACAAACCCGAAATCCAGGGTTACCATGAAATTTTGCAGGGTGTCACAATCAGAGAGATCGTAGGTCAGATCGAAGATGTCGCAGAATAGCTCCGCACAGTTCAATGGTTCAAACTGGATGGTGGTACAGCACAATGTGTCATCACTTTGACAGATGGTAATCTCGGAAAATTCTGTTGCCGGTACCGGAAAGCCAAATACCTGGAGGGGCAGGTTTTCCACCTCGTAAAATCCAAGGTAGGTTTCACCCGCGTAGATATCCACACCACTGCCAGCAAGGTTCAGGAAATCGAAATCCACCTCAACGATAAAACTTGTGGTACTCTCGCATTCAATTGGCTCGGCGACCACGTTGAAGATGGTGCATTCATCCGTGCAAATGGGGCCTTCAAACTCTTCTGTGGCACAACATCCTTCAATATCCTGTGCACATATGGTGACCACGTAATTTCCATTTGTGTTGGCAGGAAAACCTGTCAATTCGAGCGGATCTTCACCTTTGACGTATGAGCCGAAATAACCATCTACTGAAAAAATGTCGAATGTATCAGACGGTGTATTTTGATAGAGAAACTGAACGATAGCCGTGAACGCGGAGTCGGAGGTGCATTCAGTTGCATCAACGATAATATCATCAATGATGCAGAGGTCCGGGTCACAGATCAGCCCCTCAAAATCTGCCGTGTCGCAGCACGCCTCCTGGCTTGCTGCACAGACAATGACCTGGTTGACCTGGCTGCCAGTGGAGGGGAAGTTGGGAATTGAAAACTGGCCGTTTTCGTTTGCCTCGAAGGTGCCGATGAAGTCCCCGAAATGAAAGACATCAAAGTCGCTTGACAATCCTTCGGACTGTATTGTCATATTCACACGGAATGTCGAATCGGAGAGGCATTCAACCGGGAAGATGCTCACGATTTCCAGGATGCAGGTATCCGGGAGACATATTGGTGTCTCGAACGCGATTGTCTCGCAACAGTCCGGCATGTCATTCGCGCAAATTGTCAGGAATTTTTCATTGTTCCCGCCCAGCAGCAGACCCTCGATGAGCAGCGGCCCTTCGCCCTTCTCATAGAAGCCGACAAACAGATCCCCGTCAAAGACATCGAAGATATCAGAGCCGGTATTTTCATGCTGGAAATTGACCGCGACATCGATCGTGGAATCTGATGTGCATATTTGCTCCACGATTTCAAGACCGGTAATCGCGCAGGGACCGGGTGTGCAGTCAGGTACTTCAAATGTGATCGACATGCAGCAGTCCGGCAAGTCATTGGCACAGACCGTGATCGTTTTCGTGGTGTCCCCGTTCAGCAGGAGCCCTTCCAGGACGAGCGGTCCTTCACCCTTCTCGAAGAAGCCGATCGTATCATCCCCGTCAAAGACATCGAACAGGTTTGACAGTGTATTCTCGAATGAGAAATTGATGGCTGCCGTGATGGTTGTGTCCGACGTGCAGCCCTGCTCAAGCAGCTCAAGGCCGGTAATGGCACAGGGTTCAGGAAAGCAGTTCAGGCCCTCGAATTCGATCGAAGTGCAGCACAGAGAATCGTTGTTGGAGCAGACCGTGAGCTGGTTGAGGCCTTCCTGGACCGAAGGGAAAAGGTCGATATTGATCGCGCCTTCGCCTTTTTCAAACTGACCGAGAAACAGGTCACCGGCATAGAGGTTGAAGCCATTGCCTTCCGTGTTTGCGAAATTGAAATCGATATCGACCGCAAATGTCGAGTCAGACGTACACTCTATGGGCTCGGCAATCAATTCCGTAATCTCGCAGGGTAGGTCGCAGTCGATCGCCTCGAATTCGATGATGGAGCAGCATTCAGGGTCTTCATTATCGCATACCTCGATCACTTCTGCAAGGTTTCCGCTGGCGGGAAAGTGATCGATCACCAGCGGGAGTACTTCATAACTGTACGTGCCGAAAAGCACTCCGTTGGCAAACAGGTTAAAGCCCTGACCGGACCCGGCGGATGGGACGAAATTGACGATCATCGAATAGAGGTTGTCGCCGCTGCATTCGAGCTCGGAAACGCTGAGGTCCAGCAACCCGCAAATGTCTGCACATTCCACCTGTCCAATTTCAGCTATATCCAGGCATCCGCCATTGTCAAGGTCGAGTACGACGAATTCGTAGAATGTCGATCCATCAGCGGACAGCGGCCCGATCGTGACGGGCAGGTCTTCGTAGCTGTATGTGCCGTAGATGTTTCCATTGCCGCCAACCTGGAATCCCCCGTTGCCCGGATTCTGGAAAAGGAAATCGAGTTCGACAAAGAATTCATTTTCTGCATTGCATGGGATAAGGTCATAATTGAGGTCGTAGATCAGGCATCCGCCGCATTGGAGCGACTGAAATTCGACTGTGGCACAGCATGCAGCATCCCCGTTGTCGCAGATCGTGATCACATCGAAGAAATTGCCCGAAACCGGAAAATCAGGGATCGTGAGCGGCAGGGTATCGTAACTGTATTGGCCGATCACCTGGCCCTGCGTGAACAGGGTAAACCCCTGCTCAGACGGATTTTCAGCCGTTGCATTGACAATCACGGTATATGTGGAATCCGATGTGCATTCAGTGGCCTCTGCCGTGATGCTTGTGATACTGCATGGTCCCGGGCATTCCACCTGACCCAGTTCGATGGCATTGGAACAATTGGTGTTCTCCAGGTCCTGGATACCGAATTCCCAGTTGATATTCCCGCTGCCGTTGAGCGGGCCCAGGGTAACAGGTAAATCTGAATAGCTGAAATTGCCATAATTGATCCCGTTGCCCATGATCTTGAAGCTGTCGGATGCAGGATTCGCGACCTGGAAGTTGATTTCTACGGTAAAATTACTCCCGTCACAGGTCGGGATGGCACTCAAGCCGAAGATCTCGCAGTTGTTCGGGTTGCAGTCAATCGGCGGAAACTCAAATGTCTGGCAGCAGATTTCACTGTTGTCATCGCATACCTGGAGCACGATCGGGTCATTCCCATTGACCAGGAAATTGGGCAAGGTTACCGGAAGGGATTCATACAGCCATGATCCGATCGGCTGGCCGTTTGCATTAAAGAGGTCGAACGCCTGGCCGGAAACGTTGAAGTAATTGAAATCAAGCAACACAATCGCGGAAATATTGCTCTGGCAGGTCACGAATTCCAGAACCGCATCGTCAAACCCGCAGAAAGGCCCGCAATCCACCACGCCAAGTTCATACACGGCCTGGCAGTCGAGATTGTCATTGTCGTAGATCAGGAATTCATATTGCGTCTCTGCATCCCCGAAAAGTGGACCGATCGTGATCGGCAGGTCGGTGAATGCAAAGCTGCCATAATTGTTGCCGTTGCCGACCACCGTGAAGAATGCTGAAGTGTTGTTCTGGACATTGAAATCGATTGTCACGGAAAACATATAGTCCTCAGTGCACTCTGAAGTTGTCACTACAATGTCCGTGATGGCGCAATCCTGGCCCTGGACAGACAGCAAGCTGGCCAGGCCAACGAGCAGGGATAAAATGGAATTTCTCATCTGTTTTGTGTTTGAGCGGGATATTTACGGGGGGCGGCTAAATATCTTTGTGAAGGTAAATCTATCATTTCTTGGGCAGTAAATCGGTTTCCGGGGTGTTTATTTTCCGTGCGGATTGTGTGTTTACCCAGCTTTCCCCGGTGATTCTGACCATGATTTCCCTATTTTCGTTGCCTGATCTGTAAAACGAACCGACATGAAAGCATTGGTGCTCTGGGGACTGAAAGAACCCCTTGTATACCAGGATTTTACGGACCCGATCCTGGCTGGGGATGAAGTGATTGTTGAACTGAAAGCGGCTGCGCTGAACCGCAGGGACTTTTATATCACGCGCGGTATGTATCCCGGGATCGTGTTCCCGGCTGTGCTGGGCAGCGATGGAGCCGGGATGTACAAGGACAGGGAAGTTGTCCTTTATCCGGCAGCAGACTGGGGTGGTGATCCTGCCTGCCAGTCATCTGCCTTCAAGATCCTCGGCATGCCGGACCATGGCTGTTTTGCCCGTCAGATCGGCATTAGATACCACTATCTTTTTAACAAGCCGGCCCACCTGACCATGCAACAGGCTGCTGCTCTGCCATTGGCCGGGTTGACAGCTTATCGTGCACTTTTCACCCGTGCCCGACTTCAGCCAGGGGAGAAAGTCCTGGTCAGCGGGATCGGCGGTGGCGTGGCGCTGCAAGCGTTCCAGTTCGCACACGCCCTCGGTTGTGAAGTCTATGTGACCTCCGGAGATGCCGGGAAAATCGAAAAGGCAAAAGAGATGGGCGCCATGGGCGGTGCAAATTACAGGGATGAGGATTTTGCCAGGCAGCTCAAAGGCATGGCTGGCGGATTTGATGTGATCATCGACAGTGCAGGAGGGGAGGGCTTCGCCAAATTCCTGGATGTGATCAACCCGGGCGGACGGATCGTGGTCTATGGCGGGACGGCAGGGAAGATCCCCAACCTGAGCCCCCAGCGGCTGTTCTGGAAGCAGGCGAGCATCCTGGGTTCGACGATGGGGACAGTAGAGGAATTCAAAAAGATGCTGGATTTTATCTCTGAACACAGGATCGTCCCGGTCGTGGACAGCGTCTACAAACTTGAGGATGGCAACCAGGCGATCGAAAAGCTGGGCAAGGGCGGGCAATTCGGCAAGATCGTCCTCGAAATCGAGTGAGATGACCCGCATCGGACTGCTTTCTGACACCCACAGTTATCTGGACCCGAAACTGGAAGAGCTTTTCGCCAACTGTGACGAGCTTTGGCATGCCGGTGATATCGGGAATGTCGCAGTCCTGGATACCCTGCGCAGTTGGAAGCCAGTCGTGCGCGCCGTCTGGGGCAACATCGATGGCCAGGACATCCGCATCGAGACGAAGCAGGACCTGTGGTTCGATTGTGCCGGCATGACCATCTTCATGACCCACATTGGCGGCTATCCGGGCCGCTACAACCGGCGGATGAAGGAGATCTTCGCAGAGCGCACACCTGATGTCTTCATTTGCGGCCATTCACACATCCTCAAGGTGATGTATGACAAAAAGCACGAGTTTTTGCACATTAACCCCGGCGCCTGCGGGAAGGCGGGGTTTCACCATGTGCGAACTGCCTTGCGCTTTGCCATCGACGGCGGCGAGGTGAAGGAGATGGAGGTAATCGAGTTGGGGAAACGGGGTAATTGAAAATTGAAAATGGATAGGGGATAATGGATAATGCATGGTTAATGATTAATGATGTATTGTAGCGGCTTCCCGAAAGCT
>JARQTN010000147.1 GCA_029976695.1 Lewinellaceae bacterium | reverse complement strand
AAAAAGCCCGCCGTCGCTCTCTGAGCTATGGCGGGCGGATTTCTGAAGTCGGGCATTGCCCGTCACCTTCGCTAAAGCTATGGTGACCGAAGAACGTAGCCTGCCTCCGCTAAAGCTTTGGCAGGTAATACTCGAAGAAGCTGGCGAAGCTCGCCTTCGCCAAGGCTTCGGCGAGCGAAGTCGGGATGACAGGATTTGAACCTGCGACCACACGCCCCCCAGACGTGTACTCTACCGGACTGAGCTACATCCCGAAAATGGGTGTGAGTGTGGGTGTGGGTGTGGGTGCGTTAGCCAGAGGCTGATCGGCTTTTGGCCGGAGTGTGCGTGTGTGACAGGATAACTTTTTATCCTGGGTTATTTTCATTGCCGGGGCGGATGCTGACCGAAGAATGAATGTCAGAAAGCGACCACCGGTTTTGACATTGGTCGAGGGTGCAAATATGAGAAAAACTCCTTGAATGGAAGCGCGTATCTTGCATAATTGATATTGGTTTCGGACCAAGGTAAGTCCCTGGAAAACAGGTCGGCTGTAATTTCAAATTGATTTGCCAGTTGTCATCTTCCGTAAATACCGGAAATCATGCATTCATATGGACTATGTTTTGGGGGCAATAAAAAATTTCCAATATTATTTCGTTATTCATAAACATTTTAATGGATACTGCGTTCATTCGTCGTTACATCTGGCACCCATCCGAAATCTATACCAATTGAGCCTTGAGTTGTCATAAAAAGATAGACAATAAATCCTGCAAATTACCATCCTCTTTCCAGGTCCTTGGAGGAGTGCTTCTTGCCGTTTTGCCCAAATGTCCTTTTTGTATTATGGCTTATTCGGGAGCCATGACAATGTGCAGCGGGAAAAAGATCTATCCTGAAAATGATATCGCATTTTCTATCCTGATGATCCTCCTTGCGATCATCGTATTTATTGGCATCGCAATGAACCGCCGGGGTCTGCGGACGATCTTTGCATTGGCGCTGGCGCTTTCAGGAACTTTGCTTGTCTTTATCAGCCAGTTTATTCAGATTTCCGAGTTTACCTATTACATTGGTTGCGGCATGCTGCTTCTTGGCGTATGGGTGAATGGGAGCTTCCTATATTTTATACATGTATTGCGTAAAAAATTCCAACTATTTTCTATTACCAAATTCTATGAAATATGATACCAGAACAGTTTGGCTATTCTGCTCCGTCATCACTGGGTGAGGCATTGTCGCTGTTGCAGGAACACGGCGAGGATGCCAAAGTCCTTGCAGGCGGGCACAGCCTGATCCCGATGATGAAATTGCGTTTTGCTGCCCCGACACACCTTGTGGATATTAACAATGTGCCAGGAATGTCCTACATCAATGAAGAAGACGGAAAGTTGAAAATTGGTGCACTCGCGAGGGAGGTAGATCTTGAAGATTCAGAGCTCATCAGGTCAAAGTTCCCGATTTTCATCGATGCTTCAAAACTGATTGCAGACCCGCAGGTCAGGAATTTTGGCACCGTTGGGGGCAACATTGCCCATGGCGATGCGGCTAATGACCACCCTGCCGTGATGCTTGCCCTGAACGCGGAAGTTGAGATCACAGGGCCGGAAGGAAAACGGACAGTACCGATTGATGAGTTTTTCTACGGGTTTTACATGACTGCCGTACAGCAGGGTGAGATCCTGACCGAGATCTCGATCCCTCTTCCGGAGGGGAAGTTCGGTTGCGCCTATCACAAACTCGAAAGGAAAGTGGGTGATTACGCAACTGCCGGCGTTGCCGTAGCCCTAACGGTTGATGAAAGCGGCACGTGCACTTCTGCGGGCATCGGGCTCACAAACGTGAATCCGGTTCCGCTGCGCGCCAGCCGGTCTGAGGAAGCGCTTGTTGGAAGCAAACTTACAGATGAGGACATCGCCAGGGCGGCACAATTTGCTGCTGAAGACTGTAGTCCTTCTGATGACTTGCGCGGAGACGAGGATTACAAGAGACATGTCGTGAAAGTGCTGACCAAAAGAATGATCAAGAAAGCGATTGACCGCATCTGATAACCGAAAAAAGAATATCAAATGAAAAAACAAATCACAGTTACGATAAACGGGACACCGCATACAGTGGAAGTTGAGCCACGCATGCTTCTGGTCCACCTCATTCGTGAAAAACTCAGTATGACAGGCACCCATATCGGGTGTGATACATCAAGTTGCGGGGCCTGTACGATCCTGATCAATGGCAAATCTGCCAAATCCTGTACCATATTGGCTGTCCAGGCTGACGGCAAGGAAGTTACGACAGTGGAAGGTCTTGCTACGGCAGAAGGATTGCACCCGATCCAGGAAGGATTCAAGGAAAATCACGGGCTGCATTGCGGCTTTTGTACCCCAGGTATGATGCTGCGTGCCGTAGAACTGCTCGAAAAGAATCCGACGCCTTCTGAAGAGGAAATCCGGTGGGGGATTGCCGGCAACCTCTGCAGGTGCACCGGCTACAATAATATTGTCAAGGCGATCCAATACGCCAGCGCAAAAATGCAGGGGAATGAACTCCCGTCTACTGAACCGGAATTCGTCTGATCAGGACCTGGTAGAAAAGTTAATGATCACATAAAAATCAAATTTAAACATGATAAAGTGTAAAACTTCAAAAGAAATTGGTGGCATGGGCCACTCAATCAAGAGAAAGGAAGATGCACGGTTCATCCAGGGCAAAGGCCATTATGTGGATGATATCAAGCTTCCGGGAATGCTCCATATGGATATCGTGCGCAGCCCTTATGCATATGCAAAAATCAAAAGCATTGATGCCTCTGAGGCATTGAAAATTCCAGGTGTGGTTGCTGTTGTCACCGGGAAAGACCTCGAAAAATATAATCTACACTGGATGCCGACATTGATGTCGGACACACAAATGGTACTTCCAACGGATACCGTCATGTATCAGTCACAGGAAGTCGCGGCAGTCATCGCGACCGACAGGTATATTGCCCGTGATGCAAAGGAGGCTGTGCGGGTGGAATATGAACCCATGAAGCCGGTGATCGATCCATATAAATCACTCGATCCGGAAGCACCGGTCCTGCGCACAGACAAGGAAGGGAAAAAAGACAATCACATCTGGCACTGGGAAGCAGGTGACAAGGAAAAAACAGATCAGGTTTTTGCCAACGCAGATGTTGTGGTGAAAGAGCAGATGCACATCCCGCGGATCCATGTATCTTCGATTGAAACATGCGGTTGCGTTGCAGACTACAATAAAGTGGATAACCACCTGACCATGTACATGACCACCCAGGCTCCACATGCCATCCGTACGGTCATCGCACTCGTGGCGGGTCATGTCGGGCTTTCTGAAGAAAAAGTGCGTGTGGTCTCGCCTGATATCGGCGGTGGTTTTGGCGGCAAGGTTCCTGTTTACCCGGGATATGTCATTGCCATTGCTGTTTCTTTCCTCACGGGTGTGCCTATCAAATGGGTGGAAGACCGGAGTGAAAACCTGCAGGCAGACTCCTTCGCCAGGGATTATCACATCACTGCTGAAATGGCAGGAACGAAAGATGGAAAGATCCTTGGTACACGGTTTAAGATCCTGGCTGACCATGGATACACGGATGCCTCGGCAAACCCGTCAAAGTTCCCGACCGGGCTGTTCTCCATCGGGACAGGTTCGTATGACTACGACACATCGTTTATGGAAGCGGATGCCGTCTACACCAACAAACCGCCGGGAGGTGTTGCCTACCGCTGTTCATTCCGCGTGACTGAAGCGGTCCATGCGATTGAGCGGATCACGGATAAATTTGCCATGAAAGTCGGAAAGGACCCTGCTGAACTGAGAATGCAAAACTTTATCAAGAAAGACCAGTTCCCATGGAAATCACCAACCGGCTGGACCTATGACAGCGGTGATTACCATGCTGGTTTGGAAAAAGCAATGGAAGCGATCGGCTATGATGAGTTGCGTGAAGAACAGAAAAAACTGCGTGCCGAAGGGAAGCTGATGGGAATCGGGATTTCCACCTTTACAGAAATTGTTGGTGCGGGCCCCTCAAGGGACTTCGATATCCTCGGGATCAAGATGTTTGACAGCGCTGAGATCAGGGTCCACCCGACAGGGAAAGCGATTGCCCGCTTCGGGACAAAATCCCAGGGACAGGGCCATGAAACGACCTATGCCCAGATCATTGCCGAAGAACTGGGGATCCCCGCCGAACATATTCAGATCGAGGAAGGAGACACGGATACAGCTCCCTACGGACTGGGGACCTATGCAAGCCGGAGTACCCCCACTGCCGGAGCTGCTGCGGCCATGGCTGCCCGCAAACTGAGGGACAAGGCACGAAAAATTGCCGCGTACCTCCTGGAAGTCAGCGAAGATGACCTGGAATGGGAACCGGGCAAATTCTTTGTCAAGGGAGCCCCGGAAAAATCCAAAACGAT
>JARQTN010000146.1 GCA_029976695.1 Lewinellaceae bacterium | reverse complement strand
TGCCAGAAAAAGGAAGACCAGTAAACCGGAACACACTTTCATCTTTGCTCCTCAATAGTTTTGGTGATCGGGGATTCTACATCACCTGTGTGCCTGGTCGCTTTTGGTTCGACCAGCATGACCAGGCAATCCGAGACTGATGAAACGCGATGGTTGATGCCTTTTGGCACGATGAACAGCTCCCCGGCTTCCATCGTAAACGGTTCCTCACCTTCCACTTCGAAAAGGAGTTCGCCCTCGACGATATAGAAAAGCTCATCTTCCTGCGCATGGTTGTGCCAGGGGATATCCTCTCCTTTTATCCTGGCCAGTTTGACAAATACGTCGTTGACCTCGCCGATGATCTTTGGTGAGAAGTAATTCCTGATTTCGGTGAATTTGTCGCTGAGTCGGATCGGATTCATATTTTTCATTGATGTCGCTAAACCTCCGGATACCGGTGCAGCGACGTTGATCATGATGTTATAGCCAATGATGAATTTGATAAACTTTGTATTTTCAATTTTACTAAAATTTTTAAAACGAAACGGTTACATTCAATTCTAATAATTGTCTTTTTGCTCTTTTTTATTTCCTGTTCAAAAGATTATGAAAATTCTGAAATATTATTGACTCAGGTAGATCCATCAGAAACATCTAGAATGGAAGAATTGAAAGAATTTTTTGAAACAGGCAAGCAAAAGCAAATTGATTATACATTTTATGATGATTGCTGGGCAGAAGATAGAATAACTCCTTTCACAATTAATCCCGATTGGACAAAAGTACAAGTGCATAGACTACTTCAATATTGGAGATATCACTTGGACAAATTTGATGAACAGTGTGAAATCTCTTGTAGAATCATATGGAGGGGCAGCCTCAGTAACGAGTGCAGAATACATCAGACCGAATTATGAGGACATAAAAGAATACTTGAAGTCTGACGTTCCACTTCAAATAAATTGTGATTAGCTAGTTGAGTTATGAAAAGATTATTAACCTTTCTGATATCGCTGTACTTACTTAATAGAATAGGGATTTTATTAACAGAGTATTTAAATAAATATATTTTTATTGACTTGGACATTTTTAAATTAGATGTCAAAGAGTTAAAGTGGGATAAAAGTATAACTGACACCTCTTTCAGGGGTTGGCTTTTAAGAATTTTACCTTTTAATATTATGTATTTATATGGTTATATATTTATAATGGCGCTGAATCTATTATGTCTAATATCCTACTATAGAGTCAAGGCATATAACATATCGAAGGTTCAAGCATTGAAACAATATTACTTTTGTATGATCCTCACATATTTGGGAGCATACTTCATATTTTTTGTTTTGCGGTTTCTATATTTTGATGCTGACCTTGCATTTGCTAAAACTGGAGATGGAATACTTAAGTTACTGTGCGAGTCATATGCACCATATAGCCCAACTATGATTACAGGGTTTCTGCTTGCAAATATTTTATTTGGCTACATTTTGACATACTTACTTGAGCCATTATTCGATAAGTGGCTATTTAAACAAACTCAATAATAAATTTTTCCATACAGTGATGCTTTATGTCACAGGCAATAACACCATACAGAACGCAATATACTCCCTATCGGTCGTACTGCGTCTGTACACAACTGTTATGTGCAACCAGGCATATCCGTAACTTAACCGTAAGTTACGTATCTTACGGTTAGCTTACCGCTATCCTTGTAATAACCTGTTTTAGAGTAATATACAACGAAGCATTTGTCAATATCGAGGGAATAGCAATATTTTAGGCTCACCGATTGGGTATCTGGCGATAAATGGGAGGGGACGAAATAGTCTCCTGCGATATGACCAAATAGCCGCAGTCCAATTCTAAAATTGATTCCATGAAACTGAGTGAAATTGATAAGGTAGAGTTGCAATACCTCAAATTTGAAGACTACCTGGAAATCAAGGATGTCATGGTGTCCGCCTATTCGACAATGCCAGACTCCTACTGGAAGGAACATCACATCAGGGCGCTGCTGGAAAAATTTCCGGAGGGCCAGGTAGTGATCAAAGTGAACGGGCAAATTGCAGGCTGTGCCCTGTCCATCATCGTGGATTATGCCAATTATGACGATCACCACACATACCGGGAGATCACGGCCGACTTTACATTCGACTCCCACGATCCGGAAGGTGACATGCTGTATGGCATCGACATTTTCATCAAGCCGGAGTTCCGGGGATTGAGGCTTGGCAGGAGGCTGTATGATTACAGGAAGGAGCTTTGCGAGAAAATGAACCTGAAAGGGATCGCCTTCGGCGGCAGGATCCCGAATTACCACAAATATGCCAGGGAACTCACCCCAAAAGAATACATCGAGAAAGTACGGAGAAGGGAGATCCACGACCCTGTGCTGAACTTCCAGATCTCGAATGATTTTCACCCGGCGAGGATCCTGAGGGGATACCTTGAAGGGGACAGGGCCTCGAAGGAATTTGCCGTCCTCCTGGAATGGGACAATATCTTTTATGAAAAACCGGCGAAAAAAGCGGCGATCAAAAAGAAAGTGGTCCGGCTTGGGCTCATCCAGTGGAAAATGCGGCCCTACCAGGATATGTCATCCCTGCTCCAGCAGGCCGAATACTTCATCGATGCCGTATCCGGATACCGGTCGGACTTCGCCCTTTTCCCGGAATTTTTCAATGCACCGCTCATGGCGCAAAACAACCATCTGAGTGAGGCGGAGTCCATCAGGGAACTCGCAAAGCATACCGATGAGATTGTGCAAAAAATGTCCAACTTTTCGATCTCCTACAATATCAACATCATCGCGGGGAGCATGCCCGAGGTCAGGGATGGAAAGCTGTACAATGCAGGTTACCTGTGCAGGAGGAACGGCACAATCGACCGGTATGAAAAATTGCACGTGACGCCTGACGAAGTGAAAGTCTGGGGTCTGCAGGGCGGCCGGGAACTCAAGGTTTTTGATACTGACTGCGGAAAGATCGGGATCCTGATCTGCTATGACTCGGAATTTCCGGAACTCAGCAGGCTGCTTGCAGACGAGGGGATGGACATCCTGTTTATCCCTTTCCTGACGGATACGCAAAACGGATATTCCCGCGTGCGCAACTGTGCCCAGGCCAGGGCCATTGAAAATGAATGTTATGTCGCCATCGCGGGGAGTGTGGGAAACCTCCCGAATGTACACAATATGGATATCCAGTTTGCGCAGTCCATGGTGTTCACGCCCTGTGATTTTGCATTCCCCACAAATGGGATCAAGGCAGAGGCAACGCCAAATACGGAAATGATCCTGATCGCCGACGTGGACATCAACCTGCTCAGGGAGCTGCATGAATTCGGCAGTGTGCGGAACCTGAAGGACAAGCGCCTGGATCTATTTGAACTCAATAAAAAAGGCATCGATAAAACACCTGAATCCCAAAACGGGAAAACCACCTGAATCTGATTCCTCACCTTCGGGTGAAGGAAAACGAAAAGAAATAAATAATGAAGAAATCAAACAATACCGACGAGCGCATTGCAAAAATGATATTTGGCTCTGTGTATCCCCACTATGTCAACAAAGTCATGAAAAAGGGCAGGACGGAAGCCGAATTGCAGCAGGTCATCGAATGGCTGACAGGCCACAATGCGGAAAAGCAGCAGGAACTCATTGATGGAAAAGCCACCTTTGAGTTTTTTTTCAATGATGCAAAACTGAATTCGAATGCCCACCTGATCACCGGCGTGATCTGTGGTTACCGCGTGGAGGATATCGAGAATCCCCTGACGCAGAAGGTCCGGTACCTGGACAAACTGGTGGATGAACTGGCAAAGGGGCGTAAAATGGAGAAGATCCTCAGGGGCACATAACCGAAGCGTGTGATCATGTGAATCGGATAGTGGTCACACCCCCTGTTGATGCAAACAACTGCGCATGCAAACCACAGTTTCTTATATTGCATGATCATATGCAAACCAGAAAAGCGAATTTCCATCTACCCGATTAGCGAATGAAGAGCCTGACACAGAAACTGAAAACCACCATTGCGTATGCCCGGAACCTCTTTGTCACCGGGGCGATCAGCAAGACCAGCCGCAAGGTGGAAATCGAGATCTGCAGGCATATTCCAAAAGACAAGGATGTGACCGTGGTCGAGTTCGGGATGGGCCACGGGAATATCACACAGGAAATCCTCAATACGATCTCGCCAAATTCAAGGGTGTATGCGTTCGAGGTCAATGAGGAGTTTTGCGCCCATGTGCGGGATGCCATCAGCGATGAAAGGCTGACCATCATCAACGACGGGGCCGAGCATCTGACCAACCATATCGATCAGGAGATTGACACGGTCATTGCCTCCATTCCATTCTCTTTTTTCTCAAAAGAAAAAAGCAGGAAGATCATCCAGGATGCATATGACACCCTGAAAGAAGGGAGTTACTTCAGCCAGGTGCT
>JARQTN010000145.1 GCA_029976695.1 Lewinellaceae bacterium | reverse complement strand
CGCGCATGAAATCACCGCCCTTGAATTCACAGGTGATGCACAGGAATGTTTTTTGATCGTTTGCCATGAGGTACACATTTTGAAGTGCCGGCAAGATAAAGAATGTATAAGTTTCTGGTGCAGGAAATTACAGGCCGCCACCCCGTATTTCAAAATCCCCGAACAGCAGGGAAGCATTGTTCCTGGAAAGGAGCCATCTGCGCACCTGATCAGGCGTATCGATGGTCCGGATTGACCTGTAATCGCTGATCGGCAGGGCGAGGAATGGAAAGAACTGAAACGCCCCGGCTTCCTTCTGGAGAAGCGCACCATGAAGGAGTCCGTCATAGCGGGCCGTTTCCACTTCGGATGGAAAGTGGTTGCCGACGAAGAGGATATCCAGCCTGCCATCCTGGTCGAAGTCTGTAACCTCAAAGTCCCTGATGATTCCTGTCTGGCAAGCGACAGGTAGGGGAACGGGCCTGAGATCGAGGTTTCCTTCGTTCCACAGGATGAAGTGCTGGAATGAGTTGATCGAATTCCGGTAGGCTTCCTGCATCTGGTCCGCAGAAAGGATATCCGTGATCTCTGCTTTCCCGTAGTCGGAGTAAGTGGGAAATTTCTGGAGGATGAAGGGCATTTCCTGCGAAGAACATTCCCGGCCCCTGACAGGAAGTAACCCTTCTTCTTTTTTGGAAGCAAGGATGATATCATGGTCTCCATTCCGGTCAAAATCACCAGCAAGAACCTCAAAGTCAACATGTTCCCCTGATGAAAATTTGTTGTTCTGTCCAAGGTTGCCCACCAGGAGATCGAGATCCCCGTCCCTGTCGAGATCACTGCATTCAACCGACCAGAACATGCCTTTGGGCAATCCTGAAATTTCCGTTTGGGTCAGTTTCCCATTTTCCTGCAGGGCAAAGACAGGGGACATCCATTCCCCGACGATGACCAGGTCTTGGGTTCCGTCCTTATTGAAATCACCGGAAACGGCATCGGTCACCATGCCGATCCTTTTGAGCCACGGTGCTATTTGTTCAGTGACATCCACAAATTTCCCGTTCCTGTTTTCCAGGATTACTGATTGCGGAGGCAATGGGTATTTGCCGCTGACAAGCCTGCCACCGATGAACAGGTCCGTGTCCCCGTCATTGCCCAAATCAAATGTTTCGACACTCCAGCCGTTGATCCGAAGGTTACGAGGAAGATTCATCGTCCCTTTTGAAAATGCCCCATGGCCGTCATTGAAGTAAAGCCTGTCGGCCAGAAGTGGATTCCCTTCTTCAAACTCATTGCTCCCGCTCACGACATAAAGGTCGAGGTCCCCATCCTGATCAGCGTCGAAAAAAACAGACTGCCCGTCCTCGTGGGCTGCATCCTCCGTGAATATGGTTTGACTCATTTGGGTAAACGTCCCATCGGCCTGCTGGATAAACAGGGCTCCTTCCTGGCCGGCAGCACCGCCGATGTAAAAATCTTCCTGTCCGTCTCCGTTCGCATCACCCATTGAAATGAAAGGTCCTTCCTGGGATAATTTATGGGGCAGGAGAACCTGCTTTTCAAAATCATTGTAAATGCTTTCCCTGTGGCGGAAAAGGGTGCTGTCCGAAGCTTTGAAATACAATCCATTAGCTGCAATTGGGTGCATACCTGTTTTGCCGGATTGCTGGTAATCAACCTCAAGGCGCTGGCCTGCGGGGATATCCCGGAGCACAGTCTGTTCATCATGTTTCCAGAAAATGATTAGCGAATCAACCGTTCCGGACTTCCCCAATCCGAATGTGACCACAGGTTCAGATGCCGAATAGTATCCCCGCGTCGTCTGCATGGTGGCCGCCTGCCGTTGTCCCTTCCAGCAGGCAACAACACGTACCCCGAGTCCATGTGTATTGCCTCCGGGTCCGTTCAGTGTGACCTGGAGGAAGTTGCCATGTGATGTCGAGGCATTCCTGAAAAGGCCGGCTTCCTCGTTCATCTGGTTCATGACGAGGTCCGGCTTGCCGTCCCTGTCAAAATCGGCATAGCCTAACCCATGGGAAAAACCGCGTGCAGTGAATCCGGCCTGCGCGGAAATATCCTTGAATTTCAGCTTGCCATTATTTTTAAAGATATGGTTGGCCACTGGTGTCGAGGGTAGATGTTCCATTGCCTCCAGGTAATTGGATGGCCCGATACGCCCCTGGTATTTTTGGCTGACATACTGGGAGAAATCATTGTTCTTCATGTCTCGCAGGATGCCATTGGTCACGATGATGTCTGAAAATCCGTCCAGGTCCAGGTCAGAAAATAGTGCGGTCCAGCTCCAGTCTGTTTTGGCGATACCCGCCATTTGACCGATCTCTGCAAATGTCCCGTCTCCCCTGTTGAGCTGCAATGTATTGACAGCATACTGGTAATGCTGTCCATCCCGGACAATCTGCCAGAAGAAATCGGTATTCATGGACAACATATTGGTTTTTGACCTGAAGTGGTCCGAAAATGCCATATCCAGCACGACGAGGTCCTCAAACCCGTCATTGTTGATGTCCCCGGCATCGCTGCCCATGGAATAGAACGAGGAATGGCCAAGACGGCTCTTCAACTCATCTGTGAAAGTTCCTTCATAGTTGATGAGCAACAGGTCGCCATGGTGGTAATCATTACACACATAGATATCCGTCCAGCCGTCATTGTTGAAATCCCCAAGCGTGACGCCAAGGCCGTAACGGGGATCGTTTTTTAAAAATTTGGGTGTCCTGTCCCTGAAACTGCCGTTTTCAAAGTAAAAGATTTTATCGCCGGATCTGTATTGCATGACCTGTTGGGGCTGGTAGAGGAGTTGCGAGAACTGATCCAGCGGTTGATTTACGAGGTACATGTCAAGGTCGCCATCCTGATCGATGTCAAAGAACGTGGCCTGGATCGAATACCCCGTATCGTCAATACCGTATTTCGCACCCTGTTCCTCGAAATGGAAATCCCCCTTGTTGATGTAGAGTTTGTTCCTGTTCCTCTCCGGCATAAGGGTAGGAGAGGTTTTACACACATAGATATCAAGCAGTCCATCCCCGTTGACATCCGCGAACGTGACGCCGGTGGTCCACAGTTCGTCCGAGATCCCGGCTCTGGCTGAAAGGTCTTTAAATGTGAAATCGCCCGTATTTTGATAGACTTTATCGGCCACCTGGTTGCCGGCAAAATAGATGTCCGGCAATCCGTCATTGTCCAGGTCGCCTGTTGCGACACCGCCGCCCGTGTAAATAAAATTCCAGACAAATGGATTCATGTTCCCCTTGTCATAGATCGCATTATTGAAATATAACCCGGAGTGTTCGGACGTGATTTGCTCAAGTTTGATCTCAAAGGGGTTCTGCCATTCAGTCTGGATATCATGCTTTTCAGCAGCAGGCTGGCACCCGGACAGCCAAAATAAAGTCACGGTGATGATAATGGGGAATCCATGTACCCGGTCAAGTCGCATAGGGTAAAGTTATCGAAAATGTCTGGTGCGGTCTATGCCGATAAAGAGCGGATCGTTTCATACAGCAGGTGGATGCCGAAAGCGGTTGCACTGTATCCTTTCGAAAGCGGGTTTGGGCCGAAAGCCATGCCTGCAATATCGAGGTGTGCCCAACTCGGATGGTCCTCCGTAAAAAACTGGAGGAACTTGGCCGCCGTGATCGAGCCGGCGTAGGGCTTGTCACCCAGGTTCCGGATATCCGCCAGATCGGAGCGCATGTCTTCGGCATAAGCCTCCCACACCGGGAGCCTCCAGACCTTTTCCCCGGTTTCTTCACCTGCTTTTCTGATGGTGTCAGCAAGCTCGTCAGCATTCGAAAAAAGCCCTGCAGCCTGTGTCCCCAGGGCCTGGATCACATTGCCCGTCAATGTGGCGACGTCAATGATATGGTCCGGGTTGTAGTGCTTGATTGCATACGCAATGCCATCCGCCAGGATCAACCTTCCTTCTGCGTCTGTATCAATGATTTCGATGGTCTTGCCGGAATAGGATTTGATGACATCACCCGGCTTTATGGAAAGGGCATCCACACTGTTATCGGTCGTGGGGATGACGGAAATGACGCGCACCGGCAGACCCATCTGTGCAGCCATCACGACAGCCCCCATGACTGCACCGGCGCCCCCCATGTCGCTTTTCATGTAGTGCATGTTCTTCCGGGACTTGATGGACAACCCGCCCGTATCGAAGGTGACCCCTTTGCCGACCAAAGCGATGGTCTTTGTATATTCTGCAGGCTTATATTCCATCACAATGCACTTTGCCGGCACCTCACTCCCCCTGTTTACGGCAAGAAGCGCATCCATGCCCAGTTTTTGGAGTTCCTCCTTTTCCAGGATGGTACATGTCATCCTGCTATCCGTTTCCCATTGCAGGGCCCATTGCGCCAGCTGATCCGGAGATTTGAAATTGGAAGGGGCGTTGACGAGATTCAGGATCCCTTTCTGGATTTCCG
>JARQTN010000144.1:35204-55875 GCA_029976695.1 Lewinellaceae bacterium | reverse complement strand
TTCCGGTTTGTTGGCCTGAACGGGGATACCCTGACGGGCATTCCGGGGCAGGGGCCCTATCCAGAACTTGCAGGCCTGGATTGCGCTGCACCGAATACTTTTCAGTTTGTTGCCTCCGATTTTTGTGGAAACGAATTGATCACATCAGCAGATTTCCTGCTCCTGGATACCATCCCGCCTTCGATCAGTTTTACAGCAGATACGCTCACGGTTTCCTGCGATAATATTCCCACCATTGACGATATTACCGTTTCGGACAATTGCTCCGGTTCAATGGTGCAAATTGGTTTTGAGGATTTTGTCACAGGCGATTCTGCTGAAATCGACTGCGCTGGATTCCTGCTCCAGCGCGTGTGGACCGCCACAGATGCTTGCGGCAATACGGGCAGGGATACGCTTTACCTGTTTATTTCTGATGAGGAGGCACCGGTTTTCACAGCCCCGGCTGACACCATCATCCCTTGTGGTCAGCTTGACAGCATCACCGTTTTTCCACCGGGAGATATTCTTGACAATTGTGATCCTGCCCCTGGGGTGACCTATATCGATTCAATTGACACCTCGGGCTGCCTTGAGCAGATCTACAGGACATGGCTTGTTTCGGATGCGTGCGGGAACCTGTCCACTTCCACCCAGGTGATCTCTTTTGTCGATACGCTCCCTCCTCTCTTTACCGCATGTGCAGATACGATTCTGATTTCCCTTGAACCGGATACTTGCGCAGCTAAGCTGGTTGTTTCGCCTCCTGGTGTTGTGGATAATTGCAATGCCCCGGACTCAATTCAACTGGAATACAGCCTCGATAGCAGCGCGTTTGAAATTGTGACGCCTGGTGATTCAATTGAATACCTGCTGTTTTCCGGTGCCCACCTGCTGGAGTGGCAGGCGTCTGATTGCAGCGGAAATGTCGGGAACTGCATGACCAGTATTATCATCAATGATCCGGTATCCCCGGAGATCACGTGCCCCGACGGATTTGAGGTAAAGGTTGCGGATTCATGCACGCAGGCCGTACAGGTCCCGTTGCCGGTCGACATCACGGATAATTGTGCGTCCGAGGACCTCTTGATCTCACTGACGGTCAGCGGGGCGACGATGATTGGGGAAATGGACGTGACAATGGAAGGGGATTCCATTCCGCTGACCTTCAATACAGGAATTTCACTTGTCCGTTATATCGTGCTCGATCCTTTTGGCAATGCAGACACCTGCACATTTGAAGTGATGCTGACCGATGACGTATTTCCCGAGGCCATTTGCCAGGATATCGGGATTGTCATCAATCCGGACGGCGTTGAAGATGTCACTGTTTCTGCAATTGACCTTAATGGCGGGAGTTCTGATAATTGCGGTCAGGTTACCTATTCCACGGATCCGCTTGTAATTTCCTGCAGCCAGATCGGTACAACTTTGCAGGCGGTATTGACAGTGACGGATGGAGCTGGCAACCAGTCCACCTGCAGCTCAATGATTGAGGTAGCCGGGCCGGAATTCTCGCCCGGGTTTTCGCTGAGTGTGTGTACACCAGACACGCTGAGGTTGTTTGCATTTCCGCCAGGTGATAATGCAGCATATGCGTATGCATGGAGCGGTCCGGACGGATTTTTATCCACTATAGAAAACCCTGTGATCGCGGGCGTGGACACTGCCAACAGCGGGACATATGTGCTCACCATCACCGGGCAGAGCGGGTGCAGCCTGACAGACAGTTTTGAGGTCGTCATTTCCGAGACAAATATCCCCTTGATCTCATCACAGGCAAATGCTTACTGCCAGGGCGATACCATCTCTCTCACTGCAAGCATGTACGGCGGGGAGGTACAATATGTATGGTTTCTCGGGACGTTTCCGGACGGAATAGTCGTGGATACGACCACCGTACCAAACCTCGACCTGCTAGCCAATGATGTTGGTATGTTCAATTACTATTTGACCGTTGTCGCAGCAGATTGCGAGATCGGCCCTTCGGATGCTGTGCCCATAGATGTTTTTGGCATCCCTGAAGCCATGCTCCAGGTTGCTGATACAGCGTATTGTGCCGGTGATTCGATTTACCTGCAGTCCCTGAACAATGCCGCCGATATCGAGTTCTCGTGGAGCGGCCCGGGCAATTTTTCCTCCAAACTGAAAAACCCCGAGCCTTTTGAAGCAACCCCCGAAGCGATCGGTGAATACACACTGTTTGTCACACAAAATGGATGTGTTTCGACCACTGAATCGGTCGTGCTCCAGGTAACAGACCCGCCCGGGCAACCCTTGCTCTCGGGGAAAGACCTGTATTGCCTTGGTGGGACCCTTGACCTTGAGGCCCAGGTGGGGACACCTGTGGACAGCTTCGTCTGGTTTTCTCCTGACGGGCTCACCTTCACGACGATGGGCGGCAATCTGGCGATCCTTGAATCATTCCCGGGGATGGCAGGACCATGGAGTGTGATTGCCCTCAACAATGATTGTCCTTCGGATACGTCTGCAGGTTTTGAAGTGAATTTTGAAATGACGGAAGGCGTTGCGGCAGTAAACTCCGGCCCGGTTTGTATGGGGGAGGATGTGACCATCGGGCTTTCCCAGGCACTGGAAGGTGCGCAATATGCATGGACAGGGCCGGATAATTTTGAAAGTGATCTCCCGGAAACAATTGTTTCACCGGCAGTGGAAGGGACCTATACCGTTTCGGTTATGACAGCAGGCGGCTGCCAGCTTGAATTGCAAACGGATGTGCAGCTGATTCCGATGCCTGAAATCGATACAATCCTCGGTGAATATGCAGGATGTGCGGATGGTGTGAGCGGGGGACAGCTCATCCCACAGATTACCAGCCAGGGGCAGGCTGCAATTACCTATTCCTGGACGGGGCCGGGCATTGCTTCCACGGACAGTGTCCTTGTGATCGATTCACTGGATGCCGCTGGGAACGGGTGGTATGTGCTGAGTGTATCCGAAGGGGGATGCGCCCCGGCAGTGGACAGCTTCCTCATCCAGGTAACCGATATTCCCGAACAACCGGATATAACGGGCGAATTGGAATGGTGTGAAGGAGATACCCTCGTCCTGCTTTCCGGGATGCCATATCCGCCCGGTACAACGTACACATGGAATACGCCGCAGGGTGAGATCATGACGTCTTCGCCCCGTCTTGAGGTGGTGGATATAGGCCTGGCCGCGAATGGCGAATATTCCCTGACTGTCGAGGTTGATGAATGCACCTCGGCGCCTTCCGCGCCCGTTCAGATTTCCGTGATCGCATCCATTCCGACACCCGGGATTGTTGCCGAAACGAACGTCTGTGAAGGGGATACGATCTTCCTCACAATAGAAGGAGGCATCAATCCTGACGCAAGCTACCTGTGGTCCGGTCCCGGTGGTTTCAGTTCGACCTCAGCCGAACCATTTATTTTCCCGGCAACCGGTATGGCATCCGGCAATTACTTTGTCGAGCTGGAAATCGGCCCCTGCCGGTCAAATGTTTCTGACGCCTTTTTTATTGAGGTCTTGCCAAGGCCCGCTACACCTTCTATTGCCACCGACCTGGACGGGATATGCCTGGATAACCCAACGGTTGAAACCGTCTGCATCGAAGAAAGCACACTCTCGGAAGGAGCTGTTTACTCCTGGTACGCCGGCTCACCGGACCTGCCCTTGGGTGAAACCCAGTCCGGATGCTTTGAATTGAATGATTTTTCTGTGTTTTCCGAGGGCGTGAACAACCTGTACGTTCTGGCAGAGGCCAATGGATGCACTTCCTTGCTTTCGGAAGTGGAAACTTTCGAGGGATTTGTTTTTCCGGATGATGAGGCACAAATTCAGGATGAACTGTTGATCTGCATAAATGAGACGCCCGTGGTGATGGCTGCCCCAGTTACCCTCGCCACAGGGATCTGGTCATCTTTGAACGGAACGCTGGATTTTGATTCTGAAACCAGTGCGACAACGCAGGTTTTCGGGTTGGGAGAAGGTGAAAACCGGGTCATCTGGACGCTTTCCTATGAGGCATGCGCAAATTACAGTGCCGATACCGGGATCGTTTTCGTGGAACCCTTGCCGGCGCTGCTGCCGGATACTGTGATCGTTGACTTTGGCCAGACAGCAAATTTCAATGTCACCATAAACGACCAGGTTCCACTGGGATATACGCTCGATATATTGAGTGACCCGGTAAGGGGAAATGCATTGTACCGCGGGAGTGGTGATTTTGTGTACACCCCGGATATCGGATATGTCGGCTCGGATTCCCTGGTCTATGAGGTGTGCAGTGAAACGTGCCCCGATCAATGCGCATCCGCCGTGGTATTGCTGGTTGTGGGAGATGAAAACGACTGTTTTGTGCCGACCATTTTTACACCCAACGAGGATGGGGTGAATGATATTTTTGTCATCCCGTGCCTGGAGGCGGAAAGGTATCCGGCAAACCGTGTGATCATTTTCAACCAGTGGGGTGATGAGGTCTTCAGTGCTTCCCCGTATCGGAATGACTGGCGGGGCACGAGGAAAGGAAATGAATTGCCGGTGAGCACTTATTATTATATCGTGGACTTTGGAGATGGTACGCCTGTGCGGAAAGGGTTCCTTGTCCTGGAAAGGTAGCATGTTATGGATAAGTACTTTTTGATCAAGCCAATATTCTTTCTGCTGTGCGCATTGTGCATAGCAGGCCAGGTGTCTGCACAGCAGGAGCAGTTGTACACGATGTTCATGTACAATAAGCTCGGACTCAACCCGGCATATGCTGGATACCAGGGAACGCCATGTGTCACGGCAATCTACCGCAATCAGTGGATGGGATTTGAGGGGGCGCCGGAGACAAAGCTGCTCAGTTTCAACGCACCGCTTTCAAGTGACCGGCTGGGCCTGGGTTTCGTGATCAACCAGCATACCATCGGCATCTCTTCCCGGCTTACGATTGACGGGATCTATGCATACCGGATCCCGTTAGGCAAAGGAACCCTGAGCCTTGCTGCCCAAGCTTCGGGAAGAAACCACGAAGTGGATTATGCCAGCCCGCTGATCCGTTCTGTACAGGATCTGTCCATCGATCCCGGTGTGGAGCAGGTGAAAGACAGCAAATTCCTGCTCAATTTCGGGGCGGGTCTGTACTACGCCGATGATTTCTTCTATGCGGGGATTTCTGCACCCCGCCTGATGAGCTCTGATATCGATTTTGATGCGAATGAATTATTCGTCGCCCGGGAAGTACGCCATATCTATTTCATGACTGGAGTTGTGATCCCGTTGAGTTACAAGCTGGACCTCATTCCACAGGCACTCATCAAATATGCTGAGGCGGCCCCGATCGATGCGGACCTCAATGCCAGCCTGAGCTGGAAGAAAAAATTTACGGTCGGTTTGACATACAGGACAGGGGGAGCCACGGACGATATTGCAGAATCCATCGACCTGATGGCCTCGGCAAAAATTGCAAGGGGCCTGCTGCTGGGGGTTTCATATGACTTTACGTTGACCGAGATCCGAAACTACAGTTCCGGGAGCCTTGAGGTGGTGCTTTCCTATTGCTTTGGAGAGCCAAGGTCAGCCGGCCAATTTGTCAATCCGCGATATTTCTGATCATGACGAAGAAGTACAGGTACATCTGGGTTTTACTGGTTTTGCAACTGATCAATCCATTTGCGGGGAAATGTCAGCCGGTTGATTCATTTCTGAACCTCGATGTCATTGTCAGCATCGAAGTGGCTGAAGCGATCCGGTCAAAAAACCTGGAATCAAGCCCTGCGTATTATGAAAATGGGATTGTATTCGTGTATGCGCGTGAAAGGGCAAAGCTGATCGATCCGAAGATCGGGATGCCCTATTTTGAACTGATGTACAGCGACCTCGGACCGGAGGGACAGCCCAGGAAGGCGGTCTCCTTCTCGTCCAATATCCGGTCACGTTTTCATGAAGGGCCGGCGGCATTTACAAGTGACTACCAGGAGATCTTTTTTACGCGGAGCAACACCAGGAACGGGCAAGGTGTCGCCGATGATGACAAGAAGATCAGGCTGCACATTTTCCACGCCACGAAGGGCCCCGAGGACTGGGAGAATATTGAGGTGCTGCCGTTTTGTGCAGACAATTATTCGACCTGCCACCCCGCGGTTTCCCCTGACGGTTCGCGGATGATATTTGCATCGGATATGCCAGGCGGGTTCGGGGGGATGGACCTGTATATTGTGGATAAAATAAACGGGGCCTGGCAAGAACCTGTCAACCTTGGGCCCACGGTCAATACAAATAAAAATGAGATCTTCCCGACATTCCTCCCGAATGGCGTACTCTTCTTTGCCTCAAATGGCCATCGTGGAAAAGGCGGGCTCGACCTCTTTGCGACACACATTAGTTCTGGCGGCGAGCCTTCGGGACTTATCCATATGCCGGCACCATTCAATTCCAGGGAGGATGACCTTGGCCTGATCATAGACAACAGTGGCATGTCCGGATTCCTCGCGAGTGCCCGGAACGGGAAGAAGTTCAAGGATGATGTTTTCCTGCTGAAAATGAGCTCGAGCATCTTCCGTTTCCCGGAGTCCATGAGAATTGAAGAGCCTATCATTGTCGAAGAGACCACGGTTCCAGACACGGTCGAGGAAGTTAGGATTGCTGATGTGCCAGAGGTAAAAGAGCCCTGTGTTCCGATGAAATATCGCATTCTCTCCAGGAAAAGCCAGCAACCCATAGGCGGTGTGGCTGTCCGGTGTAAACCTGACTGTAGGGATGGGGTTTTGGAGGCCGTTTCTGATCAGGAAGGTATGGCTGCGTTATGCCTTCCGGACGATTGCCAGATTCTTGTATCCATGGCAGGTGAGGGGTATCAACCTCATTCATTTGATTTCACGACGGAACCCGGCTTGCCGGGCATCTGGAATATTTTTCTCGACCCTGAAAAGGAAAGCGCCCTCGATGTCGACCGGATCGAGACAGGGGTGACCATTGTCCTGGATGATATCTATTACGATTTTAACAAGTCCGCCATCCAGCGTGGTGCCGCGGAAGAACTTGAGGAACTCGCCAGGGTCATGGACACCTATCCGTCGATGCGGATCCTCCTTTCTGCGCATACGGATTCGAGGGGTTCAGAAGCCTATAATCTCGAATTGTCCGAAAGAAGGGCTTTTGCAGCAAAGGATTTTCTCGTTGCGCGCGGGATCGCCCCGGAGCGGATAGAAACTGAGGCAAAAGGCGAATCAGAGATCCGGAACCATTGCCGGGACGGTATGCCTTGCTCGGAGACAGAGCACCGGTATAACCGCCGGTCCGAGGTGAAAGTCCTCCACATCGATGCCCCGGTTCAATTCAGGCGCAATACCACCCCATCGGGCGGATAGCATCGCATCCATGCAGAAAAAGAGTGATGCACCATGCAACCCTGCATTGCGTAACTTGTCCTTATTGACAAACAACCAAACATTTCATTGACACTGAGGATCACACAGCATGATCTTGTGGAAAGGTGCAAGCGTGGTGAGCGGGATGCACAGTTTACGCTGTATCAGCAATATTCCACCGCGATGTACAATATCTGCCTGCGCATGCTGTACGACAGGATGGAGGCGGAAGATGCCTTGCAGAATGCGTTTATTGACGTATTCACAAAGATGGATTCCTTCAGGGGTGAATCTACGATTGGCGCATGGATCAAGAGGATTGTCATCAATACATGCATCAACCAGATCAAGAAGAAAAAACTCCTGACAAGCGAGTGGGATGAGAGGTATGCCGACGTACCTGAAGAGCAAGAATCCCCGGAAGATTACGCGGATCTTGATCTTGTGAAGCATGCAATCAGTGAGCTTCCCGGCGGATACCGGGCAGTTTTCACCCTCTATGCGATGGAGGGATATGATCATGGTGAGATCGGCCAGATCCTGGGAGTGACGGAGGCAACTTCCAAATCCCAGTATGCGAGGGCAAAACAGAGGATCAGGGAAATGGTAAAAAAGGCTAAAAACAATTAAGATGAGCAAGGATATATTGAAAGAATTGATCCGGCAAAACAGGGAGGCGTTCGATGATGCAGTTCCAGGACCCCATATCTGGGAAAGGATTGAGAATCAATTGCCACCGGAACTGGCAGAAAAGAAAGAAAGATGGATTCAACCAATCCGGATCTGGCAGTGGACAGCTGCTGCAGCTGTTGCCCTGTTGCTGGTTGCATCGGGCGTGATCATCGGGTTGGCAAGTAATGCGGGCCAGCAGCAGGACCCCATGATGGCAGAATATGCTGAAACTGAAAAATACTATGCCACTCAGGTGAATGAAAAATTGTCCGCCATCCAGCGCCAATACAATGACCCGGCCCTTGAAGAGGACCTGAAACAGCTCGATGAGATCTACAATGATCTCAGGGCTGAATTGATGGACTCTGATAACCCGAACAAGGCGGATATCATCAATGCCATGATCATGAATTACCAGACAAAAGTGGCCATCCTGGAAAAGGTGCTTGAACGCATCGAGGACGCGAATTCAGAAAAAGAAAATCAAGATAACCATGAAATATAGTGCTTTAATTCTCGCGCTTTTCATCTTTACACTGACTGCAAATGCGGAATCTTATGTAAAACGGGAGTATACAAAAGAGATCCACAAGGAATATGCCGTAGACAGGGATGCAACCATTGACCTGACGAATAAATATGGCAAGGTAAACATCCAGACAACTACGGGTGCAGGGGTCGTGATCGACGTACAGATCATTGTCAATGCTTCCAGCCAGTCTGATGCAGATGAAATGTTTGACCGGATCCAGGTTGATTTTTCAAATTCAAGCCACTACGTAAAGGCTGAAACATCGATCTCCTCCCAGAAAAAGGGATGGCTGAAGCAATTGTTCAGTTCAGGAGGAAAGAATTCCTATGAGATCAATTACACGGTCCAGATGCCGAAGTCCTGCACACTCAAGCTGTCCAACAGGTATGGCGACAGCTTTGTCGACAACCTGGATAACCGCGCTGAGGTGGAAATCAAATATGGTGCTATTGAAATGCTTGACGTAAAGGGCCGCCTTGACCTTGATCTGAAATACGGAAAGGGGAGTGCCGGGGTAATCGGGGATGCCGACATTGAAGTCGGTTACAGCGTATTCCGGATCGATCAGGCAGAAGACATTGATATTGGATTGAGCTATTCCACACTTGAATTGAACGAGGCCCGGAATATCGATGCAGAAATCAAGTACAGCAACCTGAAAATTCACAAAGCTGCCTATTTGTCCTGCGAGTCAAAATATGACGACATCCACCTGGGTACTGTCAATGAGCTGATGCTGGAGTCAAAGTATACGAGTGCGGATGCGGATGACATCCTGGAAAAGGCTTCTTTTGAGATGGGCTATGGCGGATTGACAATCCATCACCTGAGCGGGGATTTCGAAACGATCAAGATAGAAACCAATTATACAGGTGTACGGATCAACCTGGACAATGATGCCGCCTTTAGACTGGATGCTGCCACTGAATATACTTCAGTGAAAATTCCCGAACTATCGACATCTGTAGATATCCGCAAAGACAACGAAACAACCATCCAGGGGTATTACAGGAATCAGGCCGGAGGGGAGATTCACGCCCGGATGCGGTATGGCGGATTGCGCATCCAGTGATCTGCTACCTGAAATTGGCTATCTTGGGCCCAGCTAATTTCAGTACACCATGAAAATCAAGTTTTGCGGTGCTGCACGACAGGTCACCGGCAGTTCACACCTCATCACATTAGACAGCGGTTTCAGGATCCTGCTGGATTGCGGGTTGTTCCAGGGAAATGGGAAGGATTCATGGGATGAGAACAGAAAGTGGTTCTTTGATCCTGCAGAAATTGACTGCCTGGTTTTATCCCACGCCCATATTGATCATTCCGGCCGGATTCCCAAGCTTGTCCGGGATGGATTCAAAGGGGATATCCATTCGACCCATGCGACCAGGAGCCTGTGTGCCATCATGCTCCTGGACAGTGCGTATATCCAGGAAAGGGACGCAGAATGGTATAACAGGAAGCTCCTGAAAAAGAAGCATCCCAAGGGTGAATTGCGCGAGCCGCTTTACGTCGCAGAGCATGTCGCAGAGGCAATGACCATGTTCACCACATATGGCTACAACCGCTGGACGGAAATCCATCCCGGTGTCCGGCTGATGTTCCGTGATGCGGGCCACATCCTGGGCAGTGCTTCGGTCCAGCTCGAGATCACAGAAAATGGCAGGACGACCCGGATCGGGTTTACCGGGGATGTGGGCAGGCCGAGTCGTCCCATCCTGCGCGATCCGCAACCTATGGAGCCTGTGGACATCCTCATATGTGAAAGTACCTATGGTGACAAGGAGCACAGTTCTGCACCAAAGGAGATTGAGAAGTTTCTCGAGGTTATCCGCCATACCTGTGTGGACAAACGCGGAAAACTCATCATTCCTGCGTTCAGCGTGGGCCGGACCCAGGAGATCGTATACATGCTTGACCAGTTGGCCACGGCCAACCGCCTACCGCATATACCTGTTTATGTGGATAGTCCCCTGGCTGTGAATGCGACACAAGTGTTCGGGGCCCACCCGGAGTGTTTTGACAACGAGCTCAACAAGTACCTGCTGATCGATGACAACCCTTTCGGGTTCAACAATCTCCACTACATCCGCGCTGTGGAAAAATCAAAGGCACTGAATACAAGCACAGAACCATGCATCATCATATCCGCTTCGGGAATGATGAATGCCGGGCGGGTTAAGCACCACCTGTACAACAATATTGAACAGGGTGAAAACACGTTCCTGATCGTCGGGTACTGCACTCCGGAGACTCCGGGAGGTCAACTCCGTGACGGAGCTACCGCAATCAGGGTATTTGGAGATTACAAAATGGTGAAAGCAGATGTGGTTGTGATGGATTCATTTTCTGCACATGGTGACAGGAAGGAACTGAAAGCATTTATCCAAAACCAGAAGAAAAGCCTGAACAGGCTTTTCCTGGTGCACGGTGAACTGGATACCCAGCAAGCGTTCAAAGATTACCTTGAAGAGGATGGGTTTAACCATATCGGGATTCCCTCCCCGGGTCAGGAATTCCATGTTTGACGTGGATCGCTTATTTCTTCATGTCAACGTCCGATCATCCCGGTTTTGTGCAGGATGGTGAGTTGTGCCCCGTAGGCCAGGGCAACATTTTGGTCCGTAAACACCTCATCTGTTTTTCCGTAGGCAATCATCCTCTGGTTGAGCAGGATAACCGAATCAAAGTATGTGCGGACGTTTGCCAGGTCATGGTGGACGACGAGCAGTGTTTTACCTGCATCCGCCTGTGCTTTCAGGATGGATATGATCTTTTCTTCTGTGGTGATGTCGACACCGACAAACGGTTCATCCAGCATGAAAATGTCGGGTTGCTGTGCCAGGGCCCGGGCAATGAAGACGCGTTGTTGCTGCCCGCCTGACAATGCGCCGATCTGCCTGTCCCGGAAAGCTTCAATGCCCAGGTCCTGCAGTGCGCGAAGCGCGATTTCCCTGTCTTGCTGCCCAATCCGCTGAAAAATGCCCAAATGCGGATATCGGCCCATCAGGACGATATCCATGACGGTGGCTGGGAATGACCAGTCCACATCATCCCTTTGCGGAACGTACGCAATGCGTTTTCGTTGGGCCCTGATCTCTTCGCCGAAAATTTTGATGTCTCCTGCATTTGGCTCCACCAGGCCGAGGATGGATTTGAACAATGTGGATTTACCTGCTCCATTCGGGCCGATGACACCCACCAGGCTTCCCTTTTCGATCTGGAGGTATATGTTGGTCAGTACGCGTTTGCTCCCGTAGGAAACAGAAAGTCCGTGAATCTCGATTGGATGTTTTGCCTCTGACATGCCTTATGGTGTTGAACTGCGTCGGCGCAGCATGATCAGTCCGAGCAGGGCGATGATCAGGATCATTCCTGCCCAGTTTATCCAGGCAGGGCGTCCACTCTGCTGTTGGCCGGAGGGCGCTTTCGGTGGTGAGGACGTGCTGAGACCTTCCACGATCACGTGCGTATTATGGCGGAGCATATCGATATAGGAGGAGGCCGGGCTGTCCTCATCGCCGAGAGAATCAGAATACAGTTTACCCCCGATTTTGATCCCGTTGTCACGCGCAATCTGTTCCAGCTGCTTGGGGTTGATCGTGCTCTCGATGAATATTGCGGGTACTTTCGTTTCCCGGATCACTTCATTCAGCCTGCGGATATCACTTGTCTGCACATCCGCATCGGTAGAGACACCGAGCATTGATTCCAGCCTGATCCCGTACCGCCGGCCATAGTACTGGAAAGCATCATGTGATGTGATCAGGATGCGCTTGTCTTCAGGTATTTTGCTGATTTGCTCCTCGATATAGGTATCCAGCGCCTCCAGCTTTCTTTTGTACACCTTGTAATTGGTTTCAATCAGGAAAGCCTCTGCCGGGGTATACTTGACCAGTGCATTCTTAATGTTGAGGATGTATTGCAACCCCATTTTTGCGGACATCCAGGCATGCGGGTCCGTTGCATTCTGATACTGCTCGCTTGCGATGGGTTCGATACCCTCAGTCACCCTGATGATCTCGGCATCTGTGCCGCTGTTCCTGATCAGTTCTTCCAGCCAGCCTTCAAAAGTGAGCCCGTTTACAAAGACAAGGTCAGCCCTGGAGGCCAGGAGTGCGGCACTTGGGGTAGGGTCATAGGTATGGGGGTCCCCGCCTATCGGAACAATTGTTTCCACATTGGCCAGATCTCCGGCAATGTTCCTGACCATATCTGCGATCATGGAGGCAGTTGCCACAATCTCGATCTTTTCCTGGCTCCAACCGTTCAGACAGTGGAAGAAAAACAGGATGATGATAAGTTTACTTTTCACGATGGATTTATTTTGACAAAAATATTGCGGGCCACTTTTGAGCTGATCATCTGCTGATGGTCTCCCACCCGGACCCTGATAGAGTCGTCGTAGTCGTACCTTTCCAGGATTTCAAGCTGCTGGCCCAGGTGGATATCCAGCTCATCGAGGTGCCTGAGGAAGGCAACGCTGTGTTCCCTGACACCTACGACCAGCACAGGCAATTTATGATCCACTTCGGTAAGGATCTGCTGGCTACGCAATGTGAATTTTCCATCTGCAGAAGGGATCGGATCCCCGTGGGGATCAAATTTCGGGTGGTTCAGGAAGGCATCCAGGCGGTTCACTAGGTCTGGTGAGTCGATATGCTCAAGCTGTTCGGCAATTTCATGCACCTCATCCCACCGGAAATTCAATTTGTCCACGAGGAAAACTTCCCAGAGACGGTGTTTCCGGACCAGGTTTGTGGACAACTTGCCTCCTTTTTCTGAAAGTGTGACACCCTTGTATTTTGTGTATTTGAGCAACTTTTTCTCCGAAAGGCGCTTGAGCATATCCGTGACAGATGCCGCAGAGGTCTGCATCTGCCTGGCAATGGCATTTGTGCTGACGGCCTTGTTGTCTCTTTCAGAAAGCTTGAAAATCGCCTTGAGGTAGTTCTCCTCCGTGATGGATAGTTTCATTCTGCATGCATTATACATGCAAATGTAATATATTTTTAGATTGGCCTAAAAATAATTACAGGGCCTGGTTAAAGATTAGCCCTTAATGATTTTCTCCTGGCTCACAAGCCGGTTTTGGTCCCAGGCCTGGACCAAATATGTGCCAGCAGGGACGGAGTGCAGGTTGAAGTGCAGCAAATGTTTACCACTGCTGACATTTTCCCGCCGCAACGTTCTCTTGAAATTCCCGTCAGCGCCTATCAAAACAAAAGTGAGCTCCATCGTCCTGTCTATTTCAAAAGAGAGCTGAAACCAGTTCCCTGAAGGGTTCGGGAAAGGAACCATACCAATGTCCTGTTGAACCTGGTCACTGGTGGACACGGCCATCTCGGGACGGGCAAGGTAGCCGATCCAGGTGTTGTTGCTGCCGTCATATCGTCCGTAGGAGGCGGATGCATAGACAAACCCGGGCCTGTCATAAATGCGCTGCACACCGCAGTAATCACCCCATCTTTCGAGGCCCTGCTGCAGCATGTCTATCGGTTTCTGGCCTTCCTTGACCGTCACCCAGGGAGACCATTCACCATGGCCATCCACATAGCAGGCTGAAAACCCGGGGTTCCGTACCTCGGAAGCATGGCTTGCCACAATGATGGCATCCCGGTCTTCTGGCTGCACTCCCGTGTACGCGATGCCCGGATACCCGAGTTCATCTTCCCCGCCCGGGATGATCACGCCGTGGATGTCCCGCGTTGACCGGATATTCTCGATCACTCCATAATATACCGCAGCCTTGCCTGAGGCAAAATCCATTGTATTGCTGACAAACTGCACATGGTCATCCAGCAGGAAAGCATCCAGGATGCGCGCATCATTCGTTTGCAGTGTATCCACAGGCTGAAGTGCATTCGGCGGGACGCCATATGGCTGATCTGTTTTCTGAACGTCGATCATGAGTTCGGCATCCGGGTCCGTGACGCTGCCTTTGACTTCAACAATGAAAATAGAGTCATTCTGGATGTCAAAATTCCTGTTGGAAAGAAAAAGCGCTTCATCCGGGAGGTCTTCGGTAGCATTCTTGACCGGGCACAGATTGCGGATATTCCTGCCATCCAGTTGCAAGCCGGTCCACATGCGTGCCTTGAGTGTGTCTCCCGCGTAACCGCCCAGTTTATCGATTTGCCAGATATATGTCTCGGCGAAGCCGGTTTGCCAGGGTTCTCCGGCGATTACGGCATTATAGGTATAGAACAACTCATTGCCGACCAGTGAGATCATGGGATAATCGGCAAAGGTGAGGTCACCGAAAGGACAGCCGGGCAGCCTGTAAATGTTCCACGCCCCGGTCGCATCACCCGTTTTGGAAAAGGCGAAAAGCAGCTCGGAATCATCACAGGAGGTGCCGTTCATCAGGACAAGGACCCACCTGTCCTCTACAGGGTCATACATGATCCGGGGGTCAAAAAACCGGTCCACATCGGTAATCGGCGCAAAAAGATTGTCCAGGGTCCTGTTCCCTAACCAGAAACCGGTTTCATTCATGACGACCATATGGACATTGACCGTAGAAAGGATCTGGTTGTTCTCCCCTGAAAATGCAATATGGTTGTCCAGCGGCGTGGATGTCAGCCAGTTGTTCCCCGAAAAGTCGTTTAGCAGCTCCGGGGGTGCGAGTGAGGACCTGTTATCGGTTGCTGGCTTGCGGGGAAACAGCTTGCCGGCGATTTCTTTTTGCCTGTTCAGGAATACCCTTTCAGCAGAAGGAATGGCTGGCGGCGCTTCCACGGGTTCAAGGTGGACCATGAACGGGTCCTGATCCCTGCCAAAGGTGATCTCCGTGACCGGCGCAATGGAAAGCACCCCATGCTTGTGGTAGGTAAATTCCTGTGCCTGCAAATGGCAGATGATGAAAACCCCGAATAGAGCAAGTGAAATTCGCATGATTTTACAATTTTTGCGGCATGATTTTGAGAAGTCAAAATTATCAATTTCAACACCTTTTCTTAAATATATGATTCTGATGCCATTTCCTGTAGATCAAATAGATAAACTGATGCGCACAAGGCGCTCGATATTTCCCGGCTTTTACAATGACAGGGAGATCCCTGAAAAAATCATTCTGGATATCCTTGAGAATGCCAACTGGGCACCGAACCATAAAAAAACGGAGCCATGGAGGTTTATCGTCATTCGCGGGGAGGGCAAGGAGCCGCTGGCGGATTACATGCAGCAATATTACCGGGCACATACCCCACCGGAGAAGTTTAACGAAAAGAAATACCTCAAGATCAGGAAGAATGTACTGAAGACACCCTGCCTGGTCGCCATCTGCATGTACCGCGATCCGGATGAAAGGGTGCCGGAGTGGGAAGAACTGGCTGCTGTTTCCTGTGCTGTGCAGAATTTGTGGCTTTCCTGCCACGCCCGGGATATCGGGTCATACTGGAGTACGCCTTCCAGTTTACTCCATGCAGATGAGTTCTTTGGCCTGGATGATCAAACCCAGTGCCTGGGGATCATGTACATGGGCTACTATGACCATGATGACTTCCCGGCTGCGCGCCGTCCGGTGGCTGAAAAAGTGCGCTGGATCGATCATTGATCCCTTTTTGGAATCAGACAATAAAAACCGTACTTTTGCCGCCGCTTTCAACAGAATTTTATCAAAAAATAAAACGAATATGGGACAAACGTTAACGCTTGCAATACCGGTGTTTGGGGTGATTGCACTACTCTACACGGTATGGAAATCTTCGTGGGTTTCGAAGCAGGAGATCGGTACCGAACGGATGGGCAGGATTGCAAAGAATATTGCGGATGGTGCAATGGCATTCCTGAAGGCCGAGTACAGGGTACTGGCCATCTTTGTGCTTGCAGTAGCAGTCCTGCTGTTTTTCAGCGGACGTACTGAAGACTCATCCCCGCTGGTTGCGGTTTCTTTCATCCTTGGCGCATTGTGTTCCGGGCTTGCAGGATTTATTGGTATGCGTGTCGCCACGAAGGCGAATGTGAGGACAACGAATGCGGCACGCACAAGCCTTGGGAAAGCACTGGAAGTCGCATTTGCAGGTGGTTCAGTAATGGGGCTCGGCGTTGTTGGTCTTGGTGTGCTCGGCTTAGGCATCCTGTTTCTGGTGTACTCACAATTTACGGCCTGGGATATCGACAAGGTGATCACGGTGGTGACCGGGTTTTCATTCGGGGCCAGTTCGATTGCCCTTTTCGCACGCGTGGGTGGCGGGATCTACACCAAAGCTGCTGACGTCGGGGCTGACCTTGTCGGAAAAGTTGAAGCAGGGATCCCTGAGGACCACCCGCTCAACCCGGCCACGATCGCCGATAACGTGGGTGATAATGTCGGTGATGTCGCTGGTATGGGCGCTGACCTTTTTGAATCCTATGTCGGGTCGATCATCGGGACCATGGTACTGGGTGCAGTTTTTATTGGAGATGTAGCAGGATTCGAAGAAACAAACCAGTTTGGTGGCCTGAATGCCGTGATCCTGCCGCTCCTGCTGGCAGGCGTGGGCATCCTGACATCCATCATCGGGACGTTCTTCGTACGTGTGTCAGAGGGCGGTGATCCCCAGAAAGCACTGAACAGGGGAGAGTTCATTTCCGCATTTGTCATGCTTGTGGCCACTTACCTGATCGTGAAGTGGATGCTTCCGGATACATGGATGTACGATGGTCATACACGTACCGACATGGGTGTGTTCTACGCCGTGCTGTTCGGACTCGCCGGAGGGTTGCTTATCGGCATCATTACAGAGTTTTATACAGGTACCGGGACGCGCCCGGTCAGGTCGATTGTGAAACAGTCCCTGACGGGTTCTGCCACAAATATCATCAGCGGCCTCGGTGTGGGCATGCAGTCTACAGCGCTGCCGATCCTTGTGCTTGCAGCTGCGATCCTAGGGGCATACCACTTTGCCGGGCTATACGGAATTGCCATTGCGGCTGTCGGAATGCTTTCCAATACCGGGATCCAGCTTGCTGTCGATGCCTATGGTCCTGTTTCAGATAATGCTGGCGGGATTGCAGAAATGAGTGAATTGCCCAAGGAGGTCCGTCAACGTACAGACAAACTGGATGCAGTCGGAAATACAACTGCTGCGATCGGGAAAGGATTCGCCATCGGGTCAGCTGCCCTGACTGCATTGGCCCTGTTTGCTGCATTTATGACAACTGCAAACATTGAGAATATTGATATTGCAAAGCCAACTGTGATGGCAGGCCTGCTGGTTGGTGGCATGCTGCCGTTCCTGTTCTCGTCTCTTGCAATGAATGCGGTAGGCCGGGCAGCGATGGATATGATCACGGAGGTCCGTCGGCAGTTCAAGAGCATCCCCGAATTAAAGGGGGCATTAAGTGCAATGAATACCAATGACGGAAAGGATTTTGAAGAGTGGAGTGAAGCCGACAAACAGGCTTTCAATGCAGCTGACGGGAAAGCGGAATACCAGAAATGTGTCGAGATCTCGACGAAAGCCTCGATCCGCGAGATGGTATTGCCTGGCCTTGTAGCCGTGGCAACACCTGTGCTGTTTGGTTTCCTTGGCGGCCCCGAGATGCTTGGCGGCCTGCTCGCAGGTGTGACGGTATGTGGTGTGCTGATGGCCATCTTCCAGTCCAATGCAGGTGGTGCCTGGGATAATGCGAAAAAGATGTTTGAAGAAGGTGTGGAAATCGACGGCAAGATGTTTTACAAGGGATCTGATCCCCACAAGGCAACAGTTGTGGGCGATACAGTCGGGGATCCGTTCAAGGATACCTCAGGGCCATCCTTGAATATCCTGCTGAAACTCATGTCTGTGGTGGCACTTGTGATCGCTCCTTTAATTGCTTTGTAAAGAGAAATACGAGCATATTGCAAAACCCGGTTTTCGTCGATGGAAACCGGGTTTTTTTATATATCCCCTGTTGAGCACAAACCAAAACAGTTACCGTTACGTTAAATGATCAGTCTGAAATGGCATCGAAAAGCGATTTCGCTCATTTTGGAGTATATTTATTTTCGGTATTATCTATTCATGAATATGAGGTTTCAAATAGAATCTGCAAAAAAACACCTTCGCACCAACATGAAAATGCGCATTATCATCTTCGCTGTACTCCTCGGATTGGGATCATTCCTGATGAGTGCACTGCAACCCAATCAAGAAACGGACAAGGACAAGGAACGGCTGATCCTCTATGCCGTCATGGAATTTATTGACCAACTCCATATCAACAAGATGCCGGTAGATGATGCTTTTTCAAAAGAAGCATATGAGATCTATCTCAAGCGTCTTGACGGCGGGAAACGGTTCCTGACACTTGAAGACCTGGACCTGCTCGATGATTACAGGGAACAGATCGATGACCAGATCGAGGGTGGTGACCTTGGCTTTTTCGAATTGTCCTACAAGCTGATTGAAGATGCGGTGGACAAGGTGGAGGGATTTTATCCTTCCCTGCTGGACAAACCATTTGACCTGACTGAACACGAAATGTTTGAGAGCGATGGCGAAAAGCGTGAATGGCCGAAAAATGATACGGAGCTGAAAGATGCGTGGGGAAGATACCTGAAATATGAGGTCGTCACCCGGGTGCATGACAAACTTGAGGACCAGGAACAGGAAGATGAGCCGGAGGGAGGAAAGAAATCAATTGCTGAGTTAGAGGAAGAAGCCCGGCAGGATGTAAAGGAGCTCATAGATGACTGGTTTGAGCGCCTTCAGAAACTCAGGAGGTCCGATCGTTTTGAGATGTACATAAACAGCATCACAAATGTATTTGATCCGCATACCGATTATTTCAATCCCAAGGAGAAGGAAGATTTCGACATCAACATGTCCAACCGCCTCGAAGGGATCGGTGCACGTTTGACAAGCGAAGGCGATTATACCAAGGTTGTGATGATCGTGCCAGGCGGTCCTGCATGGAAACAGGGTGAACTGGAAGTAGACGATCTGATCTACCAGGTCCAGCAGGAGGATGATGAACCCATCGATGTGACCGGGATGCACCTGGACGACGTGGTTTCAAAGATCCGTGGAAAGAAAGGCACAAAAGTCACATTGCATGTCAAAAAGCTGGATGGCCAGCGCCTCGAGATCCCGATCATTCGCGATGAGGTGATCCTTGATGACGGGCTTGTGAAGTCGGCAATCATCGATTTTCCCGGCAAGATCGACAAGGTCGGGTATATCAAACTGCCCAGGTTTTATGCCGATTTCGATAATCCTGAAGGAAACGGATGTTATGAGGATATGGCAATCGAGCTGGATAAGCTCAAGGAAGAAAAGGTAAACGGGATCATCCTGGATTTGCGGAATAACGGGGGAGGTTCCCTGAATGATGTGGTGAAGATGACGGGCTTGTTCATCGACAAGGGCCCGGTCGTCCAGGTAAAGGACCGGAAACGCCCTCCTTATGTTTACAGGGACAAGGAGGCAGGGATCAAGTATGATGGCCCGCTCATTGTGATGGTGAATAAATACAGTGCTTCTGCATCCGAGATCCTTGCTGCCGCTTTGCAGGATTACGGGAGGGCCGTGATCGTGGGCAGCACCAGCACCTTCGGAAAGGGGACGGTTCAGAGGTTCCTCGATCTCGACAGGGGTGTGAAAGGGTATGATGATATCAAGCCGCTGGGACAGGTGAAACTGACCATCCAGAAATTCTACCGCGTGGACGGTGGTTCTACCCAGTTGCGAGGTGTGGAGCCCGATATTGTCCTTCCGGACCATAACCACTATACCACCATCGGCGAAAAACGACTCGATCATCCACTGGCCTGGTCAGAGATTGAAAAGGTGGATTATGATCAGAATACTTCCTTTGAGGAAACTGTTGAACTGCTCTCGAGACAGAGTAAAGAACGGGTGGAAATGAACGAGATCTTCAGGAAAATTGATGAAAATGCCCTGCGCGTCAAGCGCAATCACGAAGCATCGATGTTGCCGCTGAATCTGGATGAATACCGGCTGCTTGTGGATCAACGTGAGGAAGAAGCCAAAAAGTACCGGAAACTGTTCAATGATATCGAAGGCCTTGACGTGCAGAACCTTGCGATCGACCTGCCCCATATTCAGCAGGATAGTGTCCATATTGGCCAGAATGAGGATTTCCTGAAAAGGATCCGCAAAGATGTCTATATCGATGAGTCGCTGAATATCATGCGTGACCTGATCATGGAGTCAAAGAAATT
>JARQTN010000144.1:33850-35104 GCA_029976695.1 Lewinellaceae bacterium | reverse complement strand
AGGTGGCTGCCATCGTCGCTTATAGAAGGATCCCCAGCATTCTGCTGACGACACCTTTAGCGTGTCAGCATTCTACTGACGACGCATTGTTTCCCGACGATCCGCACAGCTACTGTCGGGATCTTCACAACGTTTCGACGTGTCCGCATTCAATATTCTGCATAAATTTGCCACTCATTCATTTCCGGCAATGAACTACATCACGATAGAAAACACATCCAAGTCCTTCGGGGAGAAAGTACTCCTGGACAACGTCACGCTGAGGATCAACCAGGGCGACAAGATCGGGCTCATTGCCAAAAACGGGAGTGGGAAAACCACATTCCTCCGGATGCTGATGGGTGATGAACCCATTGAAGGTGAACAAGCTACTCTCCATATCCTGAATGACCTGCGCATTGGATATCTCCCGCAGGAGCCTGTCCTGGAAACACATGCCACGATTTGGGAAAATGTCCTGCAGCTGGATATCCCAAGGATTAAAGCCTACAGGGCCTACCAGGAGGCGCTTGAGGCAGGGCAGGGAAAAGACCTTGAGAAATCGGCACTGGCCATGGATGACAGGAAAGCATGGGATGTTGCCTCGGAAATCCATGACCTGTTCAACAGGCTGAACCTCACTGACCTCGACCAGTATGTGGACACCTTGTCGGGCGGTCAGAAAAAAAGGGTTGCCCTCGGGAAGCTCATCCTTTCCGAGCCGCAGATGCTCATCCTTGACGAACCGACCAACCACCTGGACATCGACATGATCGAGTGGTTGGAAGGCTATCTCCAGCGGCCCGATATCGCCCTGCTCATGGTGACACACGACAGGTACTTCCTTGACCGGGTGTGCAATGAGATCATCGAGATCCACCAGGCAAGATTGTACAAGTACAGGGCGAACTATTCCCAGTATCTTGAAAAGAAAGCCATGCTCCAGGAGAGTGAGGCATCCCGTCTTGACAAGGCGCGGAAACTCATGAAAAAGGAACTTGAATGGATCAGGCGCATGCCGAAAGCGAGGACGACGAAAAACAAGGCCCGGATCGACAGTTTTGAAGAACTCAAGGCGGAAACTGCCAGGCAGATCTATGATGACCCGATGAAGGTGGAGATCGATATGACCAGGCTTGGCTCAAAGATCCTTGAATTGCATAACGTCAGCTTCTCATATGGCGAAACCCGGATCCTGAACCCTTTCGACTACAAATTCAAAAAATCCGATCGTGTGGGCATCATCGGGCCAAACGGGGTCGGGAAGTCTACTTT
>JARQTN010000144.1:7569-33750 GCA_029976695.1 Lewinellaceae bacterium | reverse complement strand
CGCAGGTTGTACCTCCTGACCATACTCATGAAAAACCCAAATTTCCTGATCCTTGACGAACCAACCAATGATCTGGATATCATCACCCTGAATGTACTCGAGGAATTTTTACTCCAGTTTGAAGGATGCCTGATCATCATCTCCCATGATCGATACATGATCGATAAACTGGTGGATCATTTGTTTGTATTTGAAGGAGATGGCGTGATCAAGGATTTCCCGGGCGGGTATACCCGTTATCGAAACTGGAAACAAAACCAGGAAAAGGTGGCCACTCCGGTTTCACCGGATCCCGCCGTGAGTGCCCAATCCTCAAGCAAAACGGAATACGAGAAACGCAAGGAAATCAGGCGGATCGAACAGGCGATTGAAAAGCTGGAGCAACAAAAGAAAGGGATCCAGCACCGTTTTCTTGACCAGTCGCTCAGCCTCGAAGAAGTACAGAAACTTCATCTCGAACTCCAGTCGTTGGAAGCACAGATCAGCGAAAAGGAAGCAACCTGGATGGAACTGGCGGATGATTTGTAGGATTTTCTCAGATCAATCGGGCTCGAATCCAAGTACGATGTTGAAGTTTCCAAACTCTGTCCACCTGGCGCCGGCCTCCAGCAAGCGGGTGTTGTCGAAACCGAATCCATAGTCAAACCCTAATAGCCCGAACATCGGCAGGAATACGCGCAATCCAAGGCCCGCGGACCGTTTTAATTCGAAAGGATTGTACTCCTGGAAATTTCGCCATGCATTTCCGCCCTCCAGAAAGCCCATCACAAAAATTGTCGAGCTTGGATTTGTGGAAATCGGATAACGCAGTTCTACCGTAAATTTGTTGAAGACGGTGGCCCCGCCACCAGCACTTGCCGGAATGTCCTCCACTTCGTATCCACGCATGGCAATGATATCTTTTCCGAAGATCCCCACCTGCTGGTTGCTCAGTCCGTCGCCCCCGACCTCAAAGCGTTCGAATGGGGGGGCACCGATTTCGTCATTGTAAAAGCCCAGGTAACCCATCTTTGCGGCTGCCCGAACAACCAGTTTACCCGTAATCGGCGTAAACCACTCGGCATCAAAGCGCCATTTGTGATATTCGATGAATTTGTAGGTGCTTTGTGGGTCTTCCAGGTCAAACTTGCGCCCCAGCAATGAATAGGGTGGTGTGATCTGCAGTGTCAGGGATATCCTTGAGCCACTCTTTGGGAAAGTGGGTTCCGAGATCGTGGTGCGCGCAATGGTCTGGGTGATCGAGAAGTTGTTGAAATCACCCTCCCCGATCGGCTGTCCATTCCGGTCCACAAAATCCCCTGTGAAATAATTCTCCAGGTTGATATTCTCGATATTGATCGTCGTATTCGTCAGGAAGTTGTCATCCGGCCATTTCAGCCTGCTTCCAAGCCCGACAAAGAGACGGCCGATTGCCAGTTTGCCGCCGTTGAAAAAGGAGTTGTCGAATTTTGTCAATACACCTCCAAGCGAGAATGAATTTGGTCTTTTTCCACCCAGCCATGGATCCGTAAATGAAAAATTGTAGGACTGGAAGAAATTTCCGTTTGTTTGCGCACGGATCGACAGCTTCTGACCATCGCCCTGTGGCAGTGGCCGCCAGGCTTTCTTGTTGAAAATATTGCGCAGTGAGAAATTGTTGAAGGTGACACCAAGGGTGCCAATCACACGGCTGGTCCCAAAACCACCCCATCCTGCGGATAACTCCAGCTGATCAGAAGGCCTTTCTTCCAGCGAGTAGATGATATCAACGGTCCCGTTTGCCTGGTCCACAGGAGTCTGGATGTCCATATTTTCTGGATTGAAATATCCGAGAGCCATGATCTGTCTCTGTGAACGGATGATATCTGAACGGCTGAACTTCTGGCCCGGCTTGGTCCGCAATTCGCGCCGGATCACATGCTCGTGTGTCCTGTCATTTCCCTTGATCTCGACTTTATCGATCGTCGCTTGCGGCCCTTCAAAAATGCGCATCTCCATGTCAATGGAGTCATTTTCAACGGCAATTTCGGTCGGCTCGACATTGAAGAAAAGATATCCGTCATCCAGGTAAAGCGAACTGATATCCCGGCCGTCCATACTGAACCTCAGCCGGGTATCCAGCAATTCCTCGTTATAGATGTCCCCTTTCTTGATCCCAAGGACATTGGTCAGAGTCTTGTCATCATAGATGCTGTTGCCCTTCCATGAAATATTCCTGAAGTAATACTGGCTTCCTTCATCGATGACAAGCTTTAAATGCAATTCGCCGTCTGCGTCCCTCCAGATTGAATCGCTGACGATCTGGGCATCCCTGTAACCGATGGTATGGTAGTAGCTGATGATGTTCTTTTTATCCTCCCTGTATTCAGACTCAACAAGCTTCGATTTTTTGAACAGGGTCCCCTTTTTCTTCGTATTCTTCATTGCCTTGCGGATCTTCTTGTCCTTGACTGACTCATTTCCCTCGAAGATGATCTCATCAATCTTGATGCGGTCGTTGAGGTCGATCTGGAAAACCAGGTTTGAGGCATTGATCCGTGCGTCGCTCACATTTTCTGCCACCGCTACTTCGGTGTCAAGGTATCCTTTTTCCCGGTAATAATCGGCGATCTCGTTCCGGGCATTGTTTTTCATATTCTGGGTGATGATCTGACCCTTGATGAGGAAAGGCTTGAGCACATCGTTCAGGTCATCGTGCTGCCCCTGTTTTACGCCCTTGAAACTCCAGCCCAGCAGGCGCGGCCTTTCCTGGAGGATGATATTGAGGAACACAATTTCGCCGATCCTTTTTTCCTGTATGATCTCGACACTCGTAAACAGGCGCAGACGCCAGAGCTTCCTGAGTGCATTCGGGATATCCTGCCCCGGGATCCGGATGATATCCCCTACCTGGAGTCCGGCGACTGATTTGATTGCGTTTTCATCACTGAAAAAAGCGCCGGATATCGTGATGCCCCCAATCTCGTATTCCTCAGGCTCCTCATATTCCACAAATGGAAGTGTGTCCGTACGGATCTCGTTCTGTCCACTCACGGTTGTATATCCAAGCCCTGCAAGGCACAACAATACAATCAATCTCAGGGCTTTGTCTTTCATCATAATCTTCATAACTCCTATTCCTTTCTGAACGACGGAAGTTTTTCAACTGTTGCTCAGGTTGATGTGACCTGTTCACTGATTTTACCGAATCTGCGTTCCCTCATCTGGAAATCGATAATGGCTGCATAAAAGTCTTCTTTCCTGAATTCTGGCCAGTAGATTTCAGTAAAATAAAGTTCCGTATAGGCGGATTGCCATAAAAGGAAATTTGAAATGCGTTTTTCCCCACTTGTCCTGATCATCAATTCCGGATCAGGCATTTTTGATGTGGTCAGGTATCTTTGAAATGTGATTTCATCTATATCCCCCGGCTCCAGGATCCCTTCCCGGACATCCATGGCCAGGGCTTTGGCCGCCTCTTTGATTTCCCAGCGTGCACTGTAATTCAGCGCCAGTGTCAGTGTCATCCGGTCATTCATACTTGTTTCATGGATCCCCTCAAGCAATGCTTTTTCTGTCTTTTTGGGCAGCTTGTGAATGTCCCCGATCGCATGCAGCCTGATATTGTTTTTCATCAGCGTCTCGATCTCGTTTCTGAGGGTATCTACCAGGAGAGACATCAATGCATTCACCTCGAGTTGGGGACGGCTCCAGTTTTCTGTGGAAAAAGCGTAAAGCGTAAGGTATGAGATCCCGATCTCTGCAGCTGCCTCCGTGACTTCCCGCACAGATTTAACCCCGTTCCGGTGACCAAAGATCCTTGGTTTCCCGTGTTTCTTCGCCCATCGGCCGTTGCCGTCCATGATCACGGCAATGTGGGACGGAAGTCTGTGTAAATCAATATGTTCCTTTAAGGATGACATGCCTCGGAAAATTCGCACAAAATTAACAATAATCCCCTAAAGGCTGTCCTCTTTGCGTTCCCTGATCCATATTTAAGAACGGTATTTTTATGTATCATTGCATGGTTGAAGGTCGATTTATATGTATGACGTCATCCTGAGCTTTATTACGGCATTTCTGCTGACTTACCTGGCGATCCCTTCGGTGATCAAGGTCGCCCTGAAAAAGCACCTATACGATGAGCCGGATGACCGAAAATCCCACGTCAATCCCGTACCCACACTGGGCGGGGTAGCCATCTTTGCAGGTGTGATCTTCTCGATCCTCCTGTGGACGCCGTTTGATGTATTTGGGGATCTCCAGTACATTCTTTGTGCGTTTATCATCCTTTTCCTGATCGGGGCGAAAGACGATATCGACCCTGTATCTCCTGTGAAAAAACTTGCTGCACAGCTGTTCGCCTCATTTATCATCGTGTTCAAGGCCAATATCCAGCTGACCAGCATGTACGGAATTTTCGGCATCGGCACGATCCCGGAAGTGCCAGCCATCCTGCTCTCGATGTTCACCATCCTTGTGATCATCAATGCTTTCAACCTCATCGATGGGATCAACGGGCTTTCCGGCAGCATCGCCACGCTCATTTCAATCACGCTGGGAACCTGGTTCCTGCTGGTCGATCATATTGAGTATTCGATCATCGCCTTTGCCCTGGCCGGCTCTACGATCGGGTTTTTAAGGTACAATATCACACCGGCAAAAATTTTTATGGGCGACACCGGCGCATACCTGGTGGGCCTGATCTGTTCGATCCTGACAATTGAATTTATCGAGCTGCATCGGGAGATCCAGGGGTCACCATATACCTTCAAGGCGGTCCCTGCTGTGGCCATCGGTATCCTTATCCTGCCCCTGTTTGATACACTGCGTGTATTTGTAATGCGCACACTGAAAGGAAAATCACCATTGCATCCGGACCGGTCACATATCCATCATCTGCTCCTGGATTCCGGATTGACGCATATGCAGGCCACAACTGCACTGATCACGGTCAATATCCTTTTCATCATCATGGTCGTGAAATTCCAGGGCATTGGCACATTAAACCTCCTGATCCTCACCCTTGCCATCGCACTTGTGCTCACGCTGGCATTGCAATTTTACGCCCAGAACAGAAAACGGAAACTCCGAAATTCCATGTCTGAATGACGCAGCTCATCTTTATTTTTCTGGGTGGAGGATTTGGCGCTCTGACACGGTTCGCCATGACCCGGTGGCTGGATACAGCCCATCATACGCTTTCCATCGGGACGATCGCATCCAATATCATCAGTTGCCTGATCCTGGGCTTTGTGATCGGCTATATCAACCGGTTCCCGATCTCAAGGGAGGTCCAGTCCTTCCTGCTGATCGGCTTTTGCGGCGGCTTCAGCACCTTCAGTACCTTCAGCTATGAGAATTACAAACTCCTGGTAGATGGCCAGTACGGCTGGTTTGCTTTCAATGTGCTGTTCAGCGTGGCAGTCTGCATCGGGGCGATCATCCTGGGGATGCGCCTGATCCGTTTCGCGTATTGATTCCCTGACTTTCGTGGGAGGTTGCCTTAGCAGGCAGGAAGCGAATCCCGCATTAGCACTGGATGTTGTTCAGCGCCGTTTCCGCCTCATCGATTGCCTGGTTAAAGGCAGTCAGCTGCCCCGCCAACCTGGCACAATTCTCCAGGGCACGCACGGCATCCAGGTAATCCTGGTATGCAGCTTTGTACGAATTGCAATTTACGGTCGTTGGATTCTGGCTGTATGCCTGGGAAGTTGCAATGACCAATTCCAGTTCATCCTGGATCTCATTGCTGAAATTCCAGTTTACACCGCATGGATCCGCATTGTCATCATCTTTGTTGCATGCGACAAGGCTGATCATCGCGGAAAGGAAGAGGAGTGCAAGGAATTTAGTGGATAACCGGTTCATTTTTAAAGTGTTTTAATCTTATGAAAATTGATGCTTACCATGTTCAGGGCAGCAAGATAAAAAAAGAATTTGAGCCAGACGGACAGATACAAACAGGTCCTGTCTGAATCTTGCTCTTGCCGGAGTTAACCCCTTCCTGGATCTCGTACCGGATGAATGATCACGAGACCACCTTCAGGTCAATATGGATCATTTCATCGTCCATCCATTCCACCTCTTCCCCAACCTCGGAATCCGACAATTCTATCATTTGGGCAAGTGTCTCCTGCTTGATGTATTCCCTGAAATCATGCAATGCCTCCACGACCCCGGTCGCTTTTTGCAGCCTGACTTCAATCTGGTCAGTGACGTTGAAGTCCTTTGCCTTCCTGAGGTTCTGGATGCGGTTGACCAGTTCCCTGGCAGTGCCTTCTGCCCGAAGTGCATCTGTGATCGTCAGGTCCAGGGCGACCGTAATGCCCCCTTCCTGCACGACCTGCCAACCAGGGATATCTTCCGAAATGATTTCAATGTCCTCCTGGGTCAACGCATAGGTATTCCCGTTTATTTCGATCGGGAAGACCTCCGATCGCTCAAAAATGGCGATCTCTTCCTGCGTCCATCCCTGTATTGCGGCAGATCCGGCTTTCATGTCCTTGCCCATCCGGCGGCCAAGTGTTTTGAAGTTGGGTTTTGCCTTTTTCTTGATCACGCCTTCTGTATCCTTGATATATTCGATCTCCTTGACGTTGACCTCTGAGAGGATGAGCTCCTTTACGGCATCGACATCGGCCTCGAAATGGTCATCCAGGATGGGGAGCAGGATGCGCTGGAGCGGCTGACGCACCCGGATCTTCTCCTTTTTCCTGATCGAAAGGACCATCGAGGAAATCGCCTGGGCATAGTTCATCTTGCGTTCCAGGTCCGGGTTTATTTCCTCCATGACAGGTTCCGGAAACAGGGAAAGGTGTACAGATTCTGCCGCATTATGTTCCGTTACGTTGTTCAGGTTCTGGAAGAGCCATTCGCTGAAAAACGGTGCGACCGGCGAGATCATCTGCGCGGTGGCCTCCAGGCAGCGGTAAAGCGTCTGGTAAGCAGAGATCTTGTCTGTGGAGTAATCACCCTTCCAGTAACGCCTCCGGCTCAGGCGCACAAACCAGTTGCTGAGATGGTCATCCACAAAAGTCTGGATCGCACGGGCCGCATTTGTCGGCTCGTAGTCATCATAGGCTGCATGTACTTCCCTGATCAGCGAATTCAGCTTGGAAAGGATCCACCGGTCAATTTCGGGCCTTTCCCCGAAATCGCGCTCAGCTTCCTTGTACCGGAAGCCATCAATGTTCGCGTAGAGTGCAAAGAAGGAGTAGGTGTTGTACAGGGTGCCGAAGAATTTCCTGCGCACTTCCTCGATGCCATCCACATCAAATTTGAGGTTGTCCCAGGGTTGGGCATTCACGATCAAATACCACCTTGTTGCATCTGCACCAAATTCTGCAATGGTCTCAAATGGTTCGGCGGCGTTCCCCAGCCGCTTTGACATTTTGCGTCCGAGCTTGTCCTGGACGAGCCCATTGGAAACGACGTTTTTGAACGCGACACTGTCAAATGCCATCGTCGCAATTGCGTGCAGCGTAAAAAACCAGCCCCTTGTCTGATCCACACCCTCGGCAATGAAATCCGCTGGAAACCGGTGTTCAAAGACTTCCTTGTTCTCAAATGGATAGTGCCACTGCGCATAGGGCATCGACCCGCTGTCAAACCAGACATCGATCAGGTCTTCTTCGCGCTTCATTTTTTTGCCGTCAGACGAAACAAGGATCACCTCGTCAATGTACGGACGATGCAGGTCCCCGGGAACGGATTGGGTCAACCCGAGCGTATCATTCGCTTTTTCGATCTCACCCCGGAGTTCTTCCACGCTGCCGATACATTTTACCTCATTGCCGTCCTCTGTGCTCCAGATCGGCAGGGGCGTGCCCCAGTAGCGTGAACGGGAGAGGTTCCAGTCCTGGAGGTTCTCAAGCCAGTTGCCGAATCGTTTTTCACCGGTATAGGCCGGTTTCCAGTTGATCGTCCTGTTCAGTTCGATCATGCGGTCTTTCGAAGCTGTGGATTTGATGAACCAGCTATCCAGCGGGTAATACAGGACCGGCTTGTCAGTCCGCCAGCAATGCGGGTAGTTGTGATTGTATTTCTGGACATTGAATGCCTTGTTCCCGTGTTTCAGCATCACGGAAATGTCCACATCGACATTTTCATATGCATCGCCTTCATTCATGTAGTCCTTTACATACCGGCCGGCAAAATCCGTGACTGCATCCACGAATTTTCCCTGCTCATCCACGAGCGTGAGCGAGCCGATGCCGAATTTTTTTGCGATGCGCATGTCGTCCGCACCAAAGGAAGGTGCAATATGCACGATGCCGGTTCCTTCCTCGGTCGTGACAAAATCACCGGTCAGCACCTTGAACGCGATGCCGTCAGTCGGCTGCACATAAGGCATGAGTTGTTCGTAGTCCAGCATTTCAAAATCGGATCCCTTGAACCTGCCGATGATACGGTAGGGTGCCAGCTTGTGGTCCGGATCATAGTCCTCCCAGGACAGGTCTGCCTGTTCGGGGTTGAACCACTTGTCCAGCAAGGGCTCTGCCAGGATCAGGTTGACACGTGCTTTTGTGTACGGATTGTAGGTCTTTACCAGCACATAGTCCAGGTTGGCTCCCACAGCGAGTGCCGTATTGGACGGAAGTGTCCAGGGAGTGGTCGTCCACGCGATAAAGTACACATCACCTTCATCGGCGAGGTCGTACAAATATTGTGACCGTTCGTTTTGCGTGATCTTGAACTGTGCCGTGACACTGGTGTCCTTCACATCCCGGTATGCCCCTGGCATGTTCAGCTCATGGGAGCTCAGGCCGGTACCCGCTGCCGGGGAGTAAGGCTGGATCGAATACCCCTTGTAAAGCAAGCCTTTGTCGAACAATTTTTTCAGGAGGAACCATACCGTCTCGATATAGCTGTTCTCGAAAGTGATGTAGGGGTGGTCCAGGTCCACCCAGTAGCCCATTTTGCGGGTGATGTCATCCCACATATCCTTGAAGCGCATGACGGTGGACCTGCACTTTGCATTATACTCCTCAATCGAAATTTTACTGCCGATATCCTCCTTGGTGATCCCAAGCTCCTTCTCCACGCTGAGTTCGATGGGCAGCCCGTGTGTGTCCCATCCCCCTTTGCGCTCGACCCGCATACCCTTCATCGTATGAAACCGGCAGAAGATGTCCTTGATGGTGCGTGACATCACATGGTGGATGCCCGGTTTGCCATTTGCCGAAGGCGGCCCTTCATAGAACACGTAAAGGTTGTCTTCAGGACGCTCTTCGATGGATTTCCTGAAGATCTTGTGTGCTTCCCAGAAAGCGAGGATTTCCCGGTCTATTTCCGGCAGGTTCAGCTGTTTATACTCTTTATATTTCATGCGTATTGTATTCGGATCACTAAAAAAGCCCCAACAAGACGCAATCTGCCGGGGCCTGATAAAATGCAGATTGCGGTTCCTTACCTGATTCTGATTTGCGGATAAATGGCTATGGGTAACATCCGGCGAAAATAGATGATTAAATAAACCTATGCAAACCGGATTCAACTATGTTTCCCGGCACTGGAATTGGCAGGCTCCCATCCTCCGGCAGGCGATTGTACAGCAAGAGGGGAAATCTCCGGGAATGGCGGTTCTGGTTGTTTCAACATGGTTCTGAAATTTGGCTGGAGTGCGCACTTTGATGTACTTTTGCCGCCTGACAAAAAGCAAGGAAAACATGTATCGATCACACACATGCGGTGCACTGCGCATCGGGGATGTTGGCCGGGAGGTGCAGCTCAGCGGCTGGGTCCAGGCAAGCCGTGATTTCGGGGGGATGACATTTATCGACCTGCGCGACCGGTATGGGATCACCCAGCTGGTATTCAATATGGAAGATGATGCCGGGCTTTGCGAACGGGCAAGGAAACTGGGCCGTGAATTCGTGATCCGGGCAAACGGGCTGGTGCGCGAAAGGAGCAACAAGAATCCCAACAGGGAAACCGGGGATGTCGAGATCGAAGTCCGGTCGTTTGAGGTGCTCAATGCGTCAAAAGTACCCCCGTTCACGATCGAAGACGAGAGTGACGGGGGCGATGACCTGCGGATGAAATTCAGGTACCTTGATATGCGCAGAAATCCTGTGAAAGAGAAGCTGGTGTTCAGGTCGAATCTCGCCCTGGAGACACGCAAGTACCTGACGGGGCAGTCCTTCGTCGAGGTGGAGACGCCTTTCCTGATCAAGAGCACGCCTGAAGGGGCGCGTGACTTTGTGGTCCCCTCACGGATGAACCCTGGGCAGTTTTACGCCCTTCCACAGTCACCCCAGACGTTCAAGCAAATTCTCATGGTGGCGGGCCTTGACCGTTATTTCCAGATCGTGAAGTGTTTTCGGGATGAGGACCTGAGGGCAGACAGGCAACCTGAATTTACCCAGATCGACTGCGAAATGGCATTCGTGACGCGTGCGGACGTCCTGTCCACTTTCGAGGGGCTGACAAAACACCTGTTCCGGGCAACCAAGGGGATCGAACTTCCCGATTTTCCCGTGATGACCTACGATGAGGCGATGCAACGGTTCGGGAGCGATAAACCGGATACCCGTTTCGGCATGGAGTTCGTCGAGTTGAATGACCTCGCGAAAGGCAAGGGGTTCCGTGTCTTTGATGAGGCCGAAATGGTTGTCGGCATTTGTGCACAGGGACAGGCGGAAGCATACTCCAACAAGCAGATCAATGAGCTGACAGACTGGGTTAAAAGGCCCCAGATCGGCGCGAAAGGCCTCGTGTATGTGAAATTCAATACTGACGGCTCGGTGAAATCGTCCGTGGGTAAATTTTATTCCGATGACGACCTGAAAGAGTGGGGTTCAAAAGCCGGGGCTGAAGCAGGCGACATGCTGCTGATCCTTTCCGGGGAGGCGGAAAAAACACGCAAACAGCTGAATGAACTCCGTCTTGAGATGGGCCGGCGCATGGGACTGATGAAAGAGGGGGATTTCAAACCGCTTTGGGTGATCGATTTTCCATTACTCGAATGGGATGAAGAGGCAGGCCGCTTCCATGCCATGCACCACCCGTTTACTTCGCCAAAGAAAGAGGATCAGGAGCGGATGCTGACCGGGGACCACGAGACAATGAAAAGCCTTAGGGCAGACGCCTATGACCTGGTGATCAATGGTGTCGAGATCGGTGGCGGCTCCATCCGGATCCATGACCGGAAACTGCAGGAAAGGAATTTCAAGCTGCTTGGCTTCACGGACGAGGAAGCCGAAGCTCAGTTCGGTTTCCTGATGGGTGCCTTTGAATATGGCGCCCCCCCGCATGGCGGGATCGCTTTCGGCTTTGACCGGCTGTGTGCGGTGATGGATGGAGAGACCTCGATCCGGGATTACATTGCATTCCCGAAAAACAATATGGGGCGCGATGTCATGATCGATGCCCCGAGCCCTGTATCTGGTGAGCAATTGGAGGAACTGCATCTGGAATCAACATACCAGGGGGAGGCGGAAGGGTAATCAAGTGCCTGAGTGTGAGGGCCTGGATTAAACGACCCGGATGACCATGATGATCCCGAAAAGGATAAAGGCCACACCTGAAATGGTGCGCACCCAGTGCATATGCTTGAAGGTTAGCCATGGACGGATGCGGTGTGCAAGAAATACCTTCAGGCAGTCTCCACAAATGACAACAAACATGAGGCTCCCGTAAAACAGGAAGGCTTCCCGGCCATTTGATGCTTCTTTTCCGACAATGGTCAGCGAGACCGTGATCCAGAAAAGGAATGTGAATGGATTCACCGTATTCACGAGAAAGCCTTTCAGGCCGGCGGTAAACCGGCTGAGCTGGATGGCCTCAACCTGGTACTCGATATCATCTTCCGTTGTTTTCTTCAGGAGCAAACCAATGCCGAAGCCTGCCAAGACCAGTCCGCCCAGGACGCCGACTGTCAGCTCAAACCCGTTCCACTCTGTGATCTGGACGATCTGACGGGTCCCGAAGTAACAGGCCAGGATGAAAAGGGTATCACTCAGCCAGATCCCGAAAGCGACCCGCGCACCGGACCGCCATCCGTTTTCCATGCTTGTCTGGACGATCGCGATCATGATCGGGCCGATCATCATGGTGAGTAACAGCCCCAGGGCAAGTCCTTTCAAGACAAGTAGCATGGGGTAAAACTAAGAAAAAAGTCCCGCCGGTTAGGCGGAACCTGATGTTTGATCTCATTGAATCAGAAAGACTACTGGCATAGCCTAAATCTTTTCAAAATACTGGATGTCCTGGCTGAAGTTGTCACCGTCATTCGTAAATGACGCAGCGTGATAACCGAGATCATAAATACGCATTGACACATACTTGCAAAACGCCCCCTGTTCGTTTTTGAGTGAAAGCGAGATAAAGTCGCCATCCTCGGTAATCTCCCAGACACCGTAACAAGTTTTACCGTTTTCCACCAGGGACATTGTGCCATCCTCGTTGAAATCATATTTGACCATGTCACCCATTGAAGGATCGGCTACGGACTGCCATTCTCCGATCAATTGCGCTTCAATTGAAGTTTTCTCAAACTCAAACAGTGGTTCATCGTACAGCCATTGTGTGCTTCCTGAACCGTCCAGCGCTTTTAACTGGATGCCCGCACAGTTTTGGGTGACGACGTATTTCTGGGAATCAAACTCTGGATTTGTCAGGTAAAGGATAACCGAGTGGTTGAATTCCTTGAGATTCCACAGGTAATCCGTATGCTCAATCTCCCCTTCATTGTCTTCGACCATGGTTGCAATCCCGTTGGATGCAAATTCGATCATGGTGCTGGCACCTTCACGATCTATGGTCCATATCCCGCTGGTCAGGTCGATCTCGACCTGTTTGACATGGGACAGTGAGGCATAGGTTTCCAGGTTCCGGCAGTGGTCATCATGATCGCCTGACGCCAGGAGCTGGAAGGAAAATAAGGAAATGAAAAATACAAAAGCAAATTCCTTTCTCATTGTTTGGGCTTTATTGTCGTATGTCACGACTGATGAATAATGGGGTATGTCGCTGAATAATGTCATGTAATGCTAAAACGTTACCCTGGCCAGGGGAGTTACATGCAAAGGGTGATACTCGATAGGCATCACGAAATACTCGATGAATGCAGATTTTTTTGTCCTATCTTCGGCTGGTCAGACGGGAATCGCATGTTGTTACATACGCAGGGTATCGTTTTCAGGGCGATCAAGTACGGGGAATCCAGCATCATCACAGACATCTTTACCAGGGAGAAAGGACTGCTGTCCTACATTATCGGTGGTGTCCGGAAGAAGAATTCGAAAGTGTCTCCGGGCCTTTTCCAGGTCATGACGGTGCTGGACCTGGTCGTCTATCATTCGGACAGCCAGAAATTACACCGGATCAGGGAAGTCAAGCCTGCTCTTTTATTTCAGTCGATCCCGTTTGATGTTGCCAAGTCGTCGATCATCCTGTTCATGGCTGAGTTATGCTCGAAAACCATCCAGGAGCCCGAAGCGAATCCCGGGCTGTACGAATTTATTGTGCACACCCTCAAGGAACTGGATGAAAAAAGGACACATTTTCAAAACGACCACCTGCACTTCATGGTTGGCCTGGCAGCCCAGCTCGGCTTTGCCCTGCAACCGAGGCAATCAGCTGGTGATGCCTATTTTGACTTGAGAGAAGGTCAGTTTGCATCTGTTGCACCGGAGCACATGGAACATGTCAGTCCGCCCCTGAGCGGCTTGCTGGCGGACCTCGTGTGGCATCAGCAATCAGGCGGGCATGTACCCATGGACAGGGCCTCAAGGCGCGCATTATTATCAGATTTGATCCTGTATTTCAGGCTGCATACCGACCAGATGAAAGACCTGAAATCTTATCATATCCTGACGGAAGTTTTGTAATTATGCATCCGGAAGGACCATCCATGATCATAAAGTACAAATGCCAGCATGACTGTAATTGACCGCCCGAAAATCACATTCGACCGTCAGGATCTGACCGACCATCAGTTGCTTCAGCTGTACAGGGCACTGAAACGCCCGCGCATGATCGAAGAAAAGATGCTGAAGCTGTTGAGGCAGGGGAAAGTGTCCAAATGGTTTGCCGGCATCGGCCAGGAAGCGATCTCAGTGGGTGCTGCATGCGCCTTGCATGAAGAGGATACGATCTTCACCATGCACCGGAACCTCGGTGTATTCACCAGCAGGCAGATCCCGCTGGAAAGGCTGTTCGCCCAATGGCAGGGGAAGGCGGCAGGATTTACACAGGGCAGGGACCGCTCTTTTCATTTCGGTGCGCCTGAATTCCATATCGTGGGCATGATCTCGCATCTTGGACCGCAGTTGTCATTCGCCTGCGGGACTGGACTGGCGTACAACATGAAGGGAGAGCGTAAAGTTGCCCTTGCCTTCACCGGTGAAGGCGGGACCAGCCAGGGGGAGTTTCATGAAGCTCTGAACCTGGCAGCAGTCTGGCAGCTTCCCGTGATTTTCCTGATTGAGAACAATGGCTATGGCTTGTCAACCCCGACGCACGAGCAATACAGGTGCAAGGACCTTGCGGATCGCGCTGAGGGGTATGGCATGGAATCCGAGATCGTGGACGGGAACAATATCCTGGATGTTTACCGGGCCGTGAAAAAACATGCAGATTCGATCAGGGAAAGCCCCAGACCCGTGCTCCTGGAATGCAAAACTTTCAGGATGCATGGCCACGAAGAGGCCAGCGGGACGAAGTACGTACCAAAAGAATTGATCGAGGCCTGGGCCCTGAAAGACCCGATACGCAATTACGAACAATTTCTCCTGAATGAAGGGATCCTCACCGGGGATTTGCAGGGTGAAGTCGAATCAGGGATCAGCACAGAGATCAATCTTGCTCTGGAACAGGCTGAACAAATGCCGCCGGTGGAGGCAGATCCCGGAAAAGAACAGATGGACATTTTCCGGCCTTTCAACTTCATTGAAGCTGTTCCTTCAACCCGCTCTCGGGAGATACGTTTGATCGATGCCATTAAGGAAGGCCTTGACCTGGCGATGGAGAGGCACCCTGACCTGGTCCTGATGGGCCAGGATATAGCGGAATATGGAGGTGTATTCAAGATTACGGAAGGCTTGCATGAGAAATATGGCGCTGCCCGGGTCCGGAATACGCCCCTTTGCGAGAGTGCTGTATTAGGTGCTGCATTGGGGCTTAGCCTGGAGGGATATAAATCGATGGTCGAGATGCAATTTGCCGATTTTGTAACCTGCGGGTTCAACCAGATCATCAACAATATCGCGAAGCTCAACTACCGCTGGGGAGGCGCTGCGGACATTGTCATCAGGATGCCTTCCGGTGGCGGGGTTGGTGCCGGGCCCTTTCACTCACAGACCAATGAAGCCTGGTTTTTCCATACGCCAGGCATCAAGATCGCATATCCGTCAAATCCATATGACGCGAAAGGGTTGCTGCTCACAGCTTTTGAAGACTCCAACCCGGTCATGTTTTTTGAGCACAAGGGGCTCTACAGGAATTTTTCTGCAGAGGTGCCTGAAGGCTATTACAACATCCCGTTCGGAAAGGCGAAAGTGGTCCGGGCAGGAAAGGATGCGACCATCATCACCTATGGCATGGGGGTCCGATGGGCGCTGGAGTTCGCCGCCGGCAGGGAGGAGGACATTGAGATCATCGACCTGAGAACCCTGGTTCCGCTGGATTATGACACGATCCATGACTCAGTGGCAAAGACGAACCGTGTCCTGATCCTCCATGAAGATACCCTGACCGGAGGCATTGGAGGGGAACTGGCTGCCTGGATTTCAGAGCATCACTTTACGTACCTTGATGCGCCGGTTATCCGTTGCGGGAGCATGGACACCCCGGTGCCTTTCGCACATCAACTTGAAACACAATTCATGGCAAAATCACGCCTTGAACAACAATTTCAAAAATTGATCTCATATTAGCAGCATGAACCTTGAACAGATCTTAGCAGTGAGCAGGATGCCGGGCTTGTATAAACTGGTTACGACTCGAAACAACGGACTTGTGATCGAAGACATGGATACAGGCAGGCGAACCTTTGTCAGCATCCGGAAACACCAGTTCACGCCCTTGCAGTCCGTGGCTATCTACACATACGGCGATACGGCCGAGATCAGCAAGATCTTTCAGTCCATGATCGCTCAGCGGAAGGACAATCCTGTGCCATCGGCAAATGAAGCGCCTGATGCATTGCACGCATATTTCAGGAAGATCCTTCCAGACTACAATGAGGACAGGGTGTTTGTGAGTGATATCAAAAAGATCATCAAATGGTTCCAGTTTCTGGATGAGCGAAACCTGTTGTCTGATACCTCTTCTGACGAGGAAGAATAAGTGCGCTGTCTATTCCACGAACAGGAACGGGTTTTGTTTGAAGCCGAGGTCAGTGAAAGAATCCCCGATAGTCAGATCGTGAATAGCGAAACTGACCGGTCCGATCCGGTGAGCTGAAGCGATGTGTATGCCCTTGCCTGGTTCGATATAATCTTCGAAGGTCAGATCGAGTCCGCCGACCGGGATTTTGCGCACCCACATGCTTGCGCGTTGTGGCAACCATGCATCGTTCAACTCGAAAAGATAGGAATCGCCCGGTGTTTCACCGCCCTTGGTAAATGTGACCAGCAACCCACTGCTGCCATCCGAATGCTCCACATATTTACGGACAGTGCCTTCGTCCCTGATTTTGGCGACCGGGTTCAGGAGGAAACTGTCAAAACACCATTTTGACCAGGCTTTCAGGATTGCCTGGTCCTTTTTTACCCCGTCAAGGATCTCTCCGTTCTGCCACGCGCTCCCGATGAGTGAATTCAAATTCAGATGCACGCGGTAATCACCAAAACGGATAATCGCCAGGTCTTCAGGTTTGTGCCAGATATAGGAGCGCCTGTCATTCACTTTCCATGAGATCCACTGCAGATTTTCCCATGCATCCTGCCCCATTGCCATTGCCATGGAATCGGCCAGTTGTTCTGCACGGGCACCCAATCTGCCATCAGGGATATCCTCACGCCAGAACAGGAGGACAACCATGATCAGGGAGATGATCACAAGAAGAATAAAGCCCGCCTTCCTGATAATTTTCATTCTTTACCCGAATTCTTATTTTTGGCCAGATTTAACCGCACCACAAAAACATGTACAAAGGAAAGAAAGTTGTCGTGGTTTTACCCGCTTACAATGCGGAAAAGACGATCGAACGTACGTATCGGGAGATCCCATTGGATCTTGTTGACGAGGTGATCCTTTGTGATGATGCGAGTGTGGACCGGACGATAGCCAAGGCAAAAGAACTGGGGATCGGCCATATCATTTCACATGAATCAAACAAGGGGTACGGGGGGAATCAGAAATCCCTGTATAACATGGCCCTGAAACTGGGCGGGGATATTGTGATCATGCTGCACCCCGATTACCAGTATACGCCCAAACTCATTCCGGCCATGGTGAATATCATCGGTGAGGACCTGTTTCCGGTGGTGTTGGGAAGCCGGATCCTCGGTCGGGGAGCACTGATCGGCGGGATGCCCAGGTACAAGTACATTGCGAACCGCATCCTGACCCTGACGCAAAACCTCCTGGTGCGCTATAAATTATCGGAATACCACACAGGATACCGGGCATTCAGCCGGAAGGTACTCGAGACCATTGATTACAACCAGAATTCTGACGATTTTGTCTTTGACAACGAGATGCTCTCTCAGATCATCTATGCGAAGTTTCCCATCGCAGAGGTCACCTGTCCCACGAAATACTTTGAAGAGGCTTCTTCGATCAACCTGCCCAGGAGCATGAAGTACGGGTTTGGCGTGCTGCGCGTTTCGATCATGCACTTCCTGCAACGCATGGGCCTGGCGAAATTTAAACTGTATAAACTGAACGAATCCTCCTGAATCTCCTAACTTTGTTTGTTTTTTCTGAACCGGTATTTTCCTTATTGAACAAACTGCCGGATTCATTGTAGTGTTATCATCCATCGCTAAAGGAATACATCCGGATGGCCAGCAAGCAACAACAAGGCAAGTATTTATTGAACGGGAGTGAGGACGGCATCGAAGTGGTCGGCGCACGTGAACACAACCTGAAGAATATTGACGTCCATATCCCGCGGAACCGGATGACGGTGATCACGGGGATCAGTGGGAGCGGGAAATCCTCACTGGCATTTGATACGATCTACGCAGAAGGCCAGCGGCGGTATGTAGAGACGTTTTCTTCCTATGCCAGGCAATTTCTGGGCAGTCTTGAGCGTCCGGATGTAGAACAGATCAACGGACTTAGCCCGGTCATCAGCATCGAACAGAAAACAACGGGGTGGAATCCGAGGTCTACCGTCGGGACGATAACGGAAGTCTACGATTTTATGCGGCTGCTTTTTGCCCGCGCCGGGGATGCATATTCCTACGTGACGGGCAATCAAATGGTCAAATACACCGAGGACCAGATCATTGATCAGCTCCTGCAGTCCTATGATGAGAAAGCTGTGACCATTCTCGCCCCCCTGGTCCGGGCGAGAAAAGGGCATTACCGGGAATTATTTGACCATATCCGGAAGCAGGGATACAGCAAGGCGCGTGTAGATGGTGAAGTTGTCGATCTGCTGCCCAAGATGCAGGTTGACAGGTATAAAACGCATGATATTGAAGTTGTGGTGGACCGCATCCGGATATCCTCAGGAAAGCGTGCACGCATCGCATCGTCCCTTCAAACGGCCATGCGTTTGGGAAACGGGAGCATTTTCATCCTGGACCATGAAGCAAATCAGGTGGCACCCTTTTCCAAGCACCTGATGTGCCCCGTCTCGGGCATTTCCTATGATGAGCCTTCTCCAAATACGTTTTCTTTTAATTCACCCTATGGGGCCTGTCCGACATGCAATGGGCTGGGGGAGGTCAACCAGGTGGATATGGACCTCCTGATCCCGGATGACACGAAGAGCATCAACCATGAGGGGATAGCCGCCTTTGGAGAAGTCCGAAACAATTACACCTTCAAACAACTTCGCCAGATTGCAAAGAAATACGGTTTTTCCTTTGCCACACCGGTCAGGGAAATCCCGGAAGAGGCGCTTGAAATCATTCTTTACGGAGGCAAGAAAGGCCTTACGAAATCTCCTTCCCACGTGTCCAGCGATTATATCTATAACCTGGCTTCTGAAGGCATTGTCAATATGCTTCAACGGTGGTACGAGGAATCGACTTCAGAAAAGATCCGGCAATGGGCGGAGTCCTTCATGCGCATCCAGGTGTGCCCGGAATGCAATGGTGAGCGGCTCAGGAAAGAGTCCAGGCATTTCAAGATCCACGATATGAATATCGCGCAACTGGCGGAGATGGATCTCAGGGAATTGGAAAACTGGTTCAGCCATCTTGAACCCCAGCTCTCTGCCCGGCAGCTCCTGATCGGACGTGATATCCTGAAGGAGATCAGCATGCGCCTTCATTTTCTCGTGCATGTCGGGCTGGATTATCTGCATCTCAACAGGCCAGCCAGGACGCTCTCCGGGGGCGAGGCGCAGCGGACAAGGCTGGCTACCCAGATCGGGTCGCAGCTCACCGGGATTACATATATCCTCGATGAACCAAGCATCGGGTTGCATCAACGGGACAACCACAGGTTGATCGAGGCATTGAAAGACCTGAGTAAGATCGGCAATACGGTGATCGTTGTCGAACATGACAAGGACATCATGCTCTCCTCGGATTACCTGATCGACCTGGGGCCCGGGGCAGGTGTCAATGGCGGGCATGTCGTTGCGGAGGGCACTCCTGATACTTTTATCCAGCTCCATGACAGCCTGACGGCGGACTACCTGAGCATGCGCAAAATGATCGAGGTTCCCCCGAAAAGGCGGAAAGGAAATGGGAAGAAGCTCGTGCTGAAGGGGGCTTCGGGTCATAACCTTCAGCACGTGACCCTTGAAATACCGCTCGGCTGTTTCACCTGTGTGACGGGTGTATCCGGCAGCGGAAAATCCAGCCTCATCAATGAAACATTGTATCCCATCCTGCGGGCACACTTCTACAGGAGCCTCCAGCGTCCCTTGCCGTATGAGCGCATCAAGGGCATTGAGCATGTCGACAAGGTGATTGAAATTGACCAGTCCCCGATCGGTCGTACGCCAAGGTCCAACCCGGCGACATATACGGGTGTATTTACCGATATCCGGAAACTGTTTTCGGAAGTGCCGGAGTCGAAGATCAGGGGATACAAACCAGGCCGCTTTTCCTTCAATGTAAAAGGAGGCCGCTGCGAGACCTGCAGGGGTAGCGGCAAGCGGGTGATCGAGATGAACTTTCTGCCGGATGTGATGGTGGAATGCGAGACCTGCCAGGGAAGGAGGTACAACCGGGAGACACTGGAGATCATGTACAAGGGCAAACACATCAATGACGTGCTGGATATGGAAGTCGAGGAAGCGGTTCGTTTCTTTGAGCATATCCCTTCCATCTACCGGAAGCTCAAAACGCTGGAGGCGGTGGGTCTGGGCTATATCACGCTGGGGCAGCAGGCACCGACTTTGTCGGGTGGCGAGGCTCAGCGGGTCAAGCTAGCGGAGGAACTGGCAAAAAAGGATACGGGAAATACGCTTTACATCCTTGATGAGCCAACAACCGGCCTTCATTTTGAGGATATCAAACACCTGATCAGTGTATTGGACCGGCTGGTGGACAAAGGCAATACGGTGATCGTGATTGAGCACCAGATGGATGTGATCAAGGTTGCTGACCACATTGTGGACATCGGCCCTGAAGGCGGGAAGGGCGGCGGCCAGATTGTTTTTTCCGGGTCTCCGGAAAAGTTGTCAGCGTTTCGTGGAAGCCATACGGCCCAATTCCTGAGAGAAGAATTGATGGGTTAGGCAAGGAAAGGATCTCGGGCAACGGCAAAAAAAATGCCTCCTACTACTTTTGCAAAAGATGGGATCTGTTGCGTGGAAAAAGTAGCAGGCGGCAATATTGCATAACACCCAAAAATAAGAACTAGAACTAATCTTTATGTAGAAGTCAGATGTGCTTAAAAAACATCAACATCTGAACCTAAAATTCCGCAAGTCAGTATGAGCATCAGAAAATCAATCATGGCTTTGGTTTTTCTATTAATTGATATCTCAAAGCTAAATCGGAATTCATTCACTCTACGTAACAAAAATCAACTGATCAAGACAGCTACTTTTAGCTGAATATGGATACCTGTATATTGTAACACGCTAACTTTCAGCGTATTAGTTCTTGGGAATACTTAAAAAATCTATTTCTTTAAATAACTACATCAAATATACAGGCAAGAATACCTGTACGCATAAACAATAAGTTGCTACTTTAGACATGCATGAATGGAGGTGAAATACCCATTTTATATATATAAAGTGCTGAAAAACAACTATATAAGTAATTTGCTTCTATGGAATTATTGCAGGAATTGGTCGAAATGACCGCTCACAACGCGGTTTTTTCAGGCATTTCATCCAGCCAGAATGGCCCCTCAAAGCTTGAGATCCTTTATGAAGGCGTCAAAGCCGGGGAATTTGCAGACGATGATGCCGCCTCGAGGGTGATCTACCATAGAAAGGGGAGTTACCCGGCCTATCAAAGGCTGAAGTCGCGGCTCATAGAAAAGCTGATCGATCAGCTGATCCTGAGCCACCAGGTGAATGATGATTTCAGCTCCTACCAGAATGCGTACAGCAATTGCCATCGCAACTGGGCTGTCGTCAAGCTGCTCTATACCAAAGGAGCCCGGAATACAGCAATTGCCATTGCAGAGAGGACCACGGCGTATGCCAAGAAATATGAACTGACAGACATCCAGTTTCTGCTCGCAAGGGAACTCAGGAACCACTATGCGCTGATCTCCTATAACAAGTACAAAATGGAGAAGTATTCGGCAGAGTTTGATGAAGCACTTGAGCTCTACGAATATGAGAACGAAGCAGAAAAATACTATGCCGAGATCCATTTCACTTCGTTGACCTCAAGGGGCAGGGTAGACCAGTCGATCATCGAGAAATCAGATCTGTATGCAGAAAGGCTGCGGGAGATCCTGAAGAATCACGAATCATACCGCCTGTTGTTCATTGCCTACATGACCCTTTCCATCAAGTATCAGTATGCCCATGATTTCGAGCACATGCTGAAGGTCAACACCGAGGCTGTGGAGATCTTCAAAAACCGGAAAGTGACCACACAGGTTGCACTCTTCAATTTCAACCTCCGGAAAATGATCTGCCACATGCAGTTGGGTGACTATGCCCATTCGGACGAGATCGCTATGGACTATTTGGGCAAGATGCGGAAAGGTACCTACAACTGGTACTATATCCTCTTCTACTATTTCACTTCCCAAATGCACCGGAAAGATTATGCCGGTGCCTGGAATACCCTTCAATCAGGCCTTTCATATAAAAATTTCAAATCCCTTGCGGCCAACCTGCAGCAGATCTTCAAGGTAAATGAAGGGTACCTGCAATTCCTCCTGGAAACGGGCAAAATCGATTTGGAATCGATTGATGCCGGGAAGGCCAAAAAGTTCAGGATCTACAAATTCCTGAATGATATTCCCCTCTTTTCAAAAGACAAACGTGGGGTGAATGTGTCGATCCTGATCATCCATATCCTCTTCCTGTTGCAACGGGAAAAGTACCACGAGATCATTGACAGGGTAGATGCCCTCAGGCAATACACGCACAGGTACCTGCGCAAGGATGATTCCTACCGGTCCAATTGCTTTATTCACATGCTCCTCCAGATCCCGCGGGCAGACTTCAACCGGATGCGCACGGAGCGCTATGCGGAGAAGTACAGGAAAAAGCTTGGGATGGTCCCGATGAACATGGCGGCACAGGGGGTTGAAGTCGAGATTATCCCCTACGAGGACCTGTGGGAAATTGTCCTCGAACTGCTGGATGCCCAATGATTTATCAACGAATGTGTATTTTGGGGCTCTAATGCCGATGCAATGAAGTGGATCAACCATTTGGCCAGCCGCTATCTCAAAAGGCTTCAGCGGGATATCGATTATTTCCGGAAAAACCCTGCGGAGGTCCAGATGAATATTCTGCGTGAAATCGTGCAGCAGGCAAAGAACACGGAGTTTGGCAAAAGGCACAGATTCCTGCTCATCGAGGATCCGAATGATTTTGCCCGCCAGGTCCCGGTCTCTGATTATGAAATGCTGAAACCGGATATTGAACGGATGATGCACGGTGCTGCTGATGTACTATGGCCCGGACGCATTGACCTGTTCGCAAAGTCGTCCGGGACGACACAGGATAAAAGCAAATTTATCCCTGTGTCCCATGAAAACCTGAAAGAATGCCACTACAAATCGTCGTGGGATTCAGTTGCCCTGCTTTACGAACGCAAGCCCGACATGCAGATGTTCACCGGCAAGAACCTTGTCATGGGCGGCAGCCTTAGCACATTCGGACCCTACCCGGACACGACCTATGGTGATGTGTCGGCCATTATGGTGCAGAATATGCCACTTGTCGGCAGGCCTTTTTATACACCGGATTTTGAAACCGCCCTGCTTGCGGACTGGGATGAGAAGATCGACCGGATGGCAAAGATCTGCAGCAAGGAAAATATCTCCACTTTCGGCGGGGTGCCCACATGGACCATTGTCCTGTTCAGGCGTATCCTTGAGCTGACGGGCAAATCCAACATGCTGGAGGTCTGGCCGGATGTGAGGGCATACCTGCATGGCGGAGTCGGTTTTAAGCCATACAGGCAGAAGTTCCGTGAATTCCTTCCCTCCGATGATTTTACCTACCATGAGATCTATAATGCATCAGAAGGATTTTTTGCATGCCAGGACAGGTCGGACCCGGATATGCTGCTCCTGCTGGAGAATGGCATGTACTTTGAATTTATTCCCGAGTCCGAGTGGGAAAAGGAAAACCCGGAAGCTGTCCCGATCTGGGATGTGGAACTGGACCGGCAATACGGGCTGGTGGTGAGCAACAACAGCGGGCTCTGGCGGTACACACCGGGCGATACCATCCGTTTTACATCGATCAAGCCCTACCGGATCCAGATCACGGGGCGTATCCAGCAATTCATTAATGCATTTGGCGAGGAGGTCATGATCTCCAATACAGACCAGGCGATCGCCCTGACTTCGGAGGAGCAACATGCGGTCATCCGGGATTATACGGTCGCACCCGTTTATTTTGAAGGTAACCGGAAGGCAAGGCACCAGTGGGTCATCGAGTTTGAGACCCCGCCCAGGGACATCCTGGAGTTTACCGATGCGCTTGACCGGAATCTCCAGTCCCTGAACAGTGACTATGAAGCGAAACGATACCAGGATATGGCACTCGAGAACCTCGAGATCGTGTCAGCTCCTGCCGGGACCTTTGACCGCTGGCTGGAAAGGAAGGGCAAGTTAGGCGGCCAGCACAAGGTGCCCCGGTTATCCAATCACCGGAAAGTCATTGATGAGGTCCTCTCCATCATGCAATCTGTGACCCCATGAAGGAAGAATTGTCAAATTCCCCAATTGCCCATTCCTTCGGCATTGAGCCGGGAAAGGACCACCTCGATGAAGAAACGATGCTGCAGGCCCTCGCCGTGAAAATCGCTGAAATGCTGGACCACGAACCGGAACTGTTGTTCAGCACACTCTACAGGCTTGATGTCCTGGAGCACAAGATCCAGCATGTCCTGAATGACCCCGCTGTGCCGAACGATACGGGGCTGGCGCAACTCGTCATTGACCGGCAAAAGGAGAAGATCGAAACACGCAAGAAATATCGTTCCGGCCAATCGGAATGGATGGATGACGAGGACTTCTAACCTGTGGATCGGTCACTGAATTGACAGGAACTTTACCGCATTCATTCCCCTAAAAACGGCGAACCTGCTATCTTTAGCTTCTCAAGTTGCGTAATGAAGCTGCACCTCTCTTCCATCATCATTTTCCTGCTTTCAGGGATCCAGTTAATGGTTTCACAACCATGCCCGCAGATCGATGCATCGATGTCAGATCCAGTCCTGCCGCAAACTTTCTGCGGGGGTGAGGCGATTACATTCTCTGCAGAGGGGACAGACCTCCCGGCTGGTGGTACGATTGACTGGTACCTGGGGACAAACACCTCTTTCAATCCATACAGCGGGGAAGGGAGCCCGATCGGAAGTGCCAGTATTACTTTACTGGGATGCCTGAATCAGCCTGAATGGTTGTATATCATGGTCAATGTTGACGGCGCGAATGAAAGATGCGATGAATTTTTTGTGCTCTGGACTGGTTCCGGTGGCTTTTCCCCGGGAGATCTCCAAATTTCGGGACTTGCAGGAGGGACAGTGAACTGGACACAATTTGTATCTGGGGACGCTTCGATTTATGCTGAATGCAGTGTTATACCTTTGGCTGAAACAGATCCTGTGCCGTCCAATGCGATCTTGATTATTCAGTCCTCCACTACCCCGATGATACCGATAGATATAGAACAGCTATGTAATACAGGCCTCCCCATATATGTCATATCGTATGATGCAACTGATTGCACGGGCGGATATATCACAAATGGTGGAGGCGGCATGATCAGCTATCCTGTTTCGATCAACGGCAATTGTAATTACAATTTTGATATTACCTATACCGCACCTGGAGGCAGTATCCAGGGATACGGCGTTTCCAATGCTGTTGGCGGCGGGGCATTTTATGACAGCATTCCCATGGTGAATATACCACCCTTCATTCCGGAAGATCCTGATATTGATGATTTCTCCTGGACCCTACCTTCCGATTTTTGCAATACGAACATAGAGGGTACATATTATATCACAGGAATTCTGAATCCGGCGCCTACCGCGTCGTGTCCAGAGATCTTCACAGACGAGTTTGCATTCCAGGTCAGTTGCCCCTCGGTTTCGCTGTCGGGTGGCGGTGACCTCTGCCCCGGCAATTGCCCGAATGCCCCCGAAATGGTGCAGATCGAATTTTCTGGCGGGCAGCCGCCCTATGCCGTGGACCTGAATATCGCGGTAAGCGGATTTCCCGACCTGGAGGCAAATGGGTTAATTTACAGTGCAGATGCGGCCCTTAATATTTGTGTGGAGGGTGCAGTCCCATTCTATAACAATGCCACGCAAACGATCTCAATACCCGAAAGCGCTGCAGGTTCTTCGGTATCCATCTCACTCACGGACCTGGATGATGCGGGCCCTTGCCCGGGAGCATTGGTGAATCCGTCGATTACAGTGAATATCCTCGAAGGTCCAGTTGCTATGGCCCCGGAGAATGAAACAGTATGTGCCGGGA
>JARQTN010000144.1:0-7469 GCA_029976695.1 Lewinellaceae bacterium | reverse complement strand
GACGGGGATGCCATGCTCAATGCATCCATCAATGTGACGGGGTGGGATATCGACTGGTCAACAATGGGTGACGGCACGTTTGATGATCCGAACAGCCTGGTGACAGCGTATTTGCCCGGCCCTGGTGACATCGTCTCCGGGACCGTATCCTTGACGGTTGTGGCAAGCGATCCCAGTGGCCTTTGTCCGGCAGACATGGCCACTCAGGTCGTATCCATTCAGCAGGAGATCACTGTCGATACCCCTGGGCCAATCGAGATTTGTGAAGGCGAAGAAGCCATGTTGTTCCCCGTCATTGATGGCAATTACCAAACGGTCACCTGGACAACGGACGGGGACGGGACCTTCGGCAATCCGAACAACGAGATCACCAGCTATCTGCCCGGCCCGGATGACATCACATCCGGTACAGTGAATCTGACTATTTCGGTGAGCAATCCGGCTGGCCCGTGTCCTCCCGGGACAGCCGAGCAAGAAGTTGTTATCAGGCAGGCTCTTTCCGTCGATCTCCCTGCAATTGTTGAGATCTGTTCGGACGGGGAAGTGATGCTGATGCCGGCTATTGATGGCGATTACCAAACTGTGATATGGACAACTAACGGCGACGGGACCTTCGGCAATCCGAACAACGAAATCACCAATTATCTCCCGGGGCCAAGCGATATTTCAACAGGGACGGTAAACCTGATGATTACGGTAAACGATCCTGACGGGCCGTGTCTTCCGGCCATGGCCATACAGGAAGTGAACATCCAGCAGGCAATATCCATTGATCTCCCGGGCACAATCGGGATCTGTGCAAATGAGGAAGCAATGTTGTCCCCCATTATTAATGGAACGTATGCAAGTTTGACATGGGGAACAAACGGGGACGGCACTTTCGGCAATCCGGGTAGTGAAAGCACCAGTTACATGCCAGGCCCGAATGACATCATGGCTGGTTCTACTGAACTCGTACTCCTGGTAACCAACCTGTCGGCCGTTTGTCCGGATACATCGGCATTCGTGACCATTGTGATTGACGATTGTTCCTGCCCGGCACTTTCGGTGCTGGCGCCAGAAGATCCGCTCTGCAGCAACCAGGGGAGTACACTTGACCTCACCAGCCTTGAAATCAATACGGACCCGGGAAACTGGGCCATCACATCATTTCCTGCCGGCACCAGCCCGGCTCAAATTGCAGGCAGCATTTTCAATGCGGGCGGCGCGGATCCCGGAATGTATGAAATCACCTTTTCCCTGTTGAATCCTGTGGCTGGATGCCCGGAGGACACGACCGTAAGCATCCTGGTTGCAGATGCCCCGTCCATCCGGATCACAAGTATCCCGGCCTATTGCGATCCGGACCTGATCGAAGTGGTCACGGATATTTCAGGAGGCCCCGGACTTGTCTGGTGGGAAACAACGGGAGATGGATCATTCCTGGCTGACAGCACGCTATCCAATATTTACCTGCCCGGCGTGAACGACCCGCAATCAGGAAGTTTTGACATCATCGCTTCTGTGCAGGACTCGGCGCGCGTGTGTCCGGTAAACTCGGATACGCTTCCGGTGGTGATCAGCCTCCCGCCTTTTGCCTTCTTTGACACCATGAGCCTGTCCGTATGCAATGCATCTTCGGCTGGTTCGGTGCTCGACCTCACCAGTATCCTGAGCGGAGGTGACGCTGGGGGTGCATGGCAGGTCACTTCGGGTCCTGCCGTCGACCTTGGCGATCCTTCGATGGTTGATTTCAACGGGATTGCACCAGCCGATATCACGATTCAGTACGCGACAGATTCTGCCGTTTTTCCCTGTACCGATACCACATACGATATATCGATCCAGGTACAGGATTGCGGCTGTCCGACCCTCGTGCTGAACGACCCGCCCGGGACAATATGCGCGTCTGATACGGTGCTGGTACTGAACAACTACATAGCCGGAAGCGACCCCGGCGCATGGGCGATCGAACGGATCAGCGGGAGCGGGAACCTGCCTTTGCTTGGCCCTGATACCCTGACCATTACACCTGATGTAAATGGTTTGTTCGAGCTGACGTACAACCTGCTGGCCGCCCCGATCGACGGGTGCCCGGACAGTGTGGTGATCTCCCTGTTCATCGCTGATCAAATATCCGTCACGGTACCAGGGGACACACTGATTTGTGCAAGTGACGATTTGCAGGTCAATGCAATTTCGGGTGGCGGTGCCAGCGACGGTCAATGGTCCACGATCGGAGATGGAGCTTTTCTGGATCCGCTTGCCATGTCGACGACTTACCTGCCCGGCAATGACGATCTTGCAAACGGATCGGTCCAGTTGACCTTCACGGCCATGGATGGGGCCGGCAATTGCCCCAATGTGACAGAAAGCTTCCTGCTGACCTTTTCAGATACGGCGTTTGCCGAATTCATTCAAAGCAGCACCTCGGTCTGCAATCAGCCTGACAGCGGTTCAGTAGTTGACCTGCGCTCTTTTATTTCTGCAGGGGATCCGGATGGGACATGGACGGACCTGGATGGTTCGGGGGCAAACCTGGGAAATTTACCTGAAGCAGATTTCGCCGGTGTGCCGCCGGGGAGCTATACGTTTACGTACGAAACAGCCTCTGCCGTTTTCCCTTGCACAAACCCGACATATCCATTTGAGGTTGTGGTCGAGGATTGCACGTGCCCCTCCGTTGCATTGTCCAGGCAGGATACGACTGTTTGCCTGGAGGCCGACTCACTCGACTTGAACGGCTTCCTGATCACAACAGAACCAGGTACCTGGGCAATTTCTGCTGCCCCGGGGAATGCCTCTGGCGCATCGATCGTAAATCAATCCAGTTTCCTTTTTTCTGGTGCGGATACAGGAGTCTACCAACTCAGGTACACACTTCTTGATAGTGTGCCCGGCTGCGCGGCATCCAGTTCCATATCCGTGCATATCCAGGCTGCACCGGATGTGTCTATCGTCTCCATTGAATGTTCGGATAACCGTGTCGCTTATGAGGTGACGATCAATTCGGACGGGACAGATCCATACATCTCGGCCGGGGTGCTTGCAACACCCATGCCGGGTGTATATACGATTTCGGAAATCCCTTTGGCAGAAACCCTGGTACTTGAGTTGACAAGGCCGGGGACGGAATGTGTCACTTCAGTTGTCATCAGCCCGCCTGATTGTGATTGTGCGCTTGACTTCAGTTATCATACAGAAAATGTGACCTGTTTCGGTGATGCAGACGGACAACTCTTCATCGATTCCATTGCTGGCGCTGTTGGTCCTGTCTGTATCCGGCTTGAAGGCGGTACATGCATGGATATCACCAGTCTGCCTTTTGTTGTGGAAAACCTCGTCGCAGGCGAATATCTGTTTGACCTCGAGGATTCCATCGGTTGTATCGTTACGGCGACTGCATCCGTGCGGGAGGGTGTGGAGCTTGTAATTGACCTGGGGCCAGACCTGGTGGTCGATTTTGGTGACACTGTATTCATCGACCCTGCATTGAACTTCATCCCGTATACCTGGATGTATGAACCGCAGATATTCTCACCGGCGGCGATCCGCGGAAACTATGTGGCTCTAGCGGATCTCGTCCTTGAACTCACCGCTTCAGATTCGCTCGGTTGCACCGGTTCTGACCGGGTCCAGATCGAAATAGCCGACAGCCCGCAGGGCACGGATATCTTGTTCATCCCCAATGTATTTACACCAAACCAGGATCAGCGGAATGATTTCTTTTTTCCCCAGGCAAATGAATTTGTTGAACAGGTGATGTTGATGCAGGTTTTTGACCGTTGGGGTCACCTTGTATTTGAACGTACAGATTTCCCGCCAAATGAACCGGAATTGGGGTGGGATGGAACCGCAAACGGAACCCCGGTGATGCCCGGCGTCTATGTCTACCAGATCATGTACACGGCTTTTGAAAGGCAGGTGACCCTGCGTGGAGACATTACCTTGCTCAGGTAGGCACAGGAAAAAATGTGATCAGGAATTATCTTGGGTGACTAATATCCGGGCATTCGAGGATCGGAATGTAATACACGAAACCGATGCTCAGTATGGCATAGCCGTCATTATTCTGCGCATTTCCGCGCTGCCGTCCAAATTCCCCAATGGAAGTTTCACTAATCTCGCCGCTCCTGTCGCTCAGGGCAGCTGCGATCGGCCCCCGCTGGGCTTCCAGGCTGATCAGGTCCGGATAGGTGGTGCTGACATCATCGAGATAGTCTGTAAACAGGGTGCGCCCAGAGAGCTCAATGTTGACGCTCCAGTACAGGTTCAGGTCGAACTTCACCCCGAAGCCATACAGCAATCCAAGGGTAACTGAAGTATATTCATTACCGGGCTGCTGGCCTTCAGTTCCGAGCGGGCGCAGCCTGACCCACTCATCATTGTATTTTGCCCTCGGGTTGAAATGTGTGAAATTCAGGCCTGCGAACAGGTATGGTGTGTAAAACCTGTCGTCACTCCCGTGCAAGTACGGCAGGAAATGGAATTCATACTGAAATGCACCCTCAAAGATATTTGACTGGAAGCTGAGGTTGCGCGCTCGTTCAAAGGAGTTGTCTGAGTCGGCATCATCTGCCCGGAGGAGGCCATAATTCGCTGACAGTTTTACAGCCATCCGGCTATTGATGTCGTATCTTCCGATCAAACCGGCAGCAGGACCTGGTTTGCTGAGCCTGTAGTTCGTATTGAGGTCACCGAAATAATTGGACAGGCCTACCCAGCCGCCGATCTCGTATCCCTTTTGTGCGTTCGCCAGGAGGGTTATACAACATAATAGCACAGGCATCAAAAATCTTACCATTCGATCACTATCTGGTTATCGTCTCGAAAATTCACGCAAAAATAGGTTTTGCAAACCATATAGAGGACAAAACGAAATTCCTGCTTATTTGGTATGGATCACTGATCAGGGTCCTGTGCCGCTCACTGTTTCGATGCCGTCTGGATGGATATTCGTATTTTGAAACAGGTTACTTTGTGGATGAAATGATATATGTATTTCGTTTGGGGTGTATTGTCTGTTGCTCAGTCCTTTTGACTTTGTCAGTATCGGGGCAGGAAGCGACGATCTCAAGGTATGACCATGAGTCTTCCCAGCGTCTTTTGGACAGGGAGATCACGGATATAGTCCGGGACCAGCAGGGTTTTTTATGGATCGGCTCTGAGGACGGGCTGACCCGATTTGACGGGGAGCGTTTTGAACAGTTCAAGAAGACATATCCGGAAGGCCGACGTATTTCAGGAATGAATATTGAACGGATCCTGCCGCGTCCGGATGGAAAGCTTGTGTTGCAGTATTCATATGATGACCGGATATTGGACATTTTTGATCCGGTCACATTTCAGAACAGCCCCATTGTACCGACTGTAGCAGGAGAGATCTCGGATATACGCCTTGATCCCGCCCAGGGAGAAGTGATCGTAATGATTTCCAGGCCGGGCAATACGGGTGTTTTTTACCTTGACAAACGGGACTCCCTGCAGATGCGCTATCGGCTCAAACATGCGGATTTTTCAGCTGTTTCATTCTCTCCGACACAGCAATCCGACTGGATCGTATTCGATCATGGCGAGATCGTAGAATATGACAAACAAGGAAACCGGAAACGTTCGCTCCAGGCCCCTGCGCTGAATGGCCTGAATTACAGCAGGGAGAGATTTGTGGAGTTCATTCATGAGATTAACGGGGGTGATTGCGTGTTTTCTTTCGAAGCGGTGCCGGGATTGTTTATGCTTCGCAGGGATTCTGACGAACTCTATGAGATCCGGGATATCATTCCCGGGGAGTACTGGACCCATGTCTGGAAGGACAGGAACGGGAATCGATTGCTCTATGCCGGAAGCAGTTTCAGACCGAAACAGAAGCTGTTTTTCTGGCATGAACAGGCGCAGCAGTTCCAGGATGTTTCTTCATGGCTGACGAGCAAGAACCAGGTCAAATGCATATATGGCGAGAATTTCTATGAGGGGTTTGCCATCGGGTATACGAATGGCTTTGATGTCATGCATCTGCTCTCTGACAAATTCAGGCGGTACCTGATGCAAAAAGTATCGCCGGGGGAATGGGGTACATCTATCCGGGGTATCTGGCAGGATGAAAAGCGAAATACGTATGTGGCCAGGGAGATCAATAACTGGTTCAGGATATCGGAAACCGGGAAGGTAGACACGCTGGAGATTTTCAAGCCGGAGAATCCCTTTGAATTCGATTTCAAATGTTCAAGAAACCTGTTGAAGGCGGAACCATACCTGATCGGTTCTGCACATTTTGGTGACAATACCTATGGCATCTTCCTCTACGATGCTTCGAATGAGCATACCCGTGTTCTCCCGATACCGAATCATGTCCAGCATATGTTCCAGTCCAGGGATACGATCTGGATCGCATGCGGAGAAATGGAGGAGGAGGGAGATGTATACACGCTGGATTTGAATACGCTGGAGCTTAATCCTTTCAGAGACCAGAAGGGGGAGGATCCATTTACGGAAGACCTGCTACTCACAATCGAGGAAGTCAGGCCGGATGTGCTCTGGATCGGGTGCCGGGAAGGACTCTACCAGGTCAATGTAAAAACCCGCGAAGTCACTTACTTTAATGCCGGTTCTCCTGAGCCATACGATTTTTTCGATACCTGGATCATGGATATTCACCGCCATTCCTGCGGTAAAATTCTCATCGGGTACCGCTCGGCCGGTTTTGAAGTGATAGACCTTGATCGCGGCACGTCAAGGCAATATACGATCCATGATGGGCTGGCAAATGATAACGTGGCATTCTTTGTGGAGGATACGACACAAGCTGTCTGGATCGGGACCTTCGGAGGACTTTCAAAATTTGACCTGGCAGAAGAAAAATTTGTCAATTTTTACGAGTCGGATGGCCTGCCGCATAATGAATTTAACCGGTACGCGAAGTATCATGCAGGTAACGAGATCTGGATGGGTACGGTCAATGGTGTCATGGCCTTTGATCCGTATGCATTGATGGAGGAAAGCCATCCTCCCAAAATCCTCCTTTCAAGCGTAAAGTATTTTGACAAGTCAGGCGTGACTGTCCGGTATCATGGCTCATTCAGCAAGCCGATCCCGCTATCCATACCCGCGGCAAACAGGTCACTGGAAGTGGCATTCCACCTTGATAATTTCCTTTCAAGCCGCCAGGACCAGTACGAGTACAGGATTGGCCGGACACCCGACAGCGAATGGCAGCCACTGGGTGTGGAAGACGAACTTGTACTCAATTATTTGCCGGTCGGAAGATACCCCATCAGCATCCGGGGACTTGATAAATACGGCAACCTGTCCACGAATGAAATCCGGTTTGATCTCAGGGTCCATCAATTCCTGTATGAATCTGCATGGTTTTATGTGCTCATCTCCCTGCTCCTGCTGGGCTTGTTTTTCGTGATTATCCGGGGATGGTTCCAGCAAAAATTCAGGCTGTTCCAGGTCAGGCAGGACATTTCGCGGGACCTGCATGACGAGGT
>JARQTN010000143.1 GCA_029976695.1 Lewinellaceae bacterium | reverse complement strand
CATTATCAATTAAAAGTCAGTGCCGATGGAGAAGTGCAGGATCGGGTCCTGGCGGAAGTTGGTTTCCCAGCCCCAGGCATAATCGAGCTTGAGGAAGTAGCCGAAAAGGAGGGCCCGGAGTCCGGCCCCATACCCGTAGATAATGGGATTGCGGAAATATTTCACATCAACCTGGACCGTGGGCGGATTTGTGAGGGTCACCGTGTTGAGCGGGTTGTCTTCGCTGAAAGGATCCGAGCCGTGCCATGCCGTCCCGACATCGAAAAACCCGACCACCTGCAGGTTGCGCAAAAAAGAGGATTTGATCTTCCGCCTGGCCAGGTACTTGAGGAAGGGGACGCGCAGTTCCGTGTTGACCAGGGCCACTGAAGCACCGTTCCGGGAGTTGAACCTGAAGCCCCTCAGGTGGGCAGCCAGCGTCTGGTAGGCAAAATTCTTGTCTCCCGGGATCGGGATATTCCGGTCATAACTGGCAAACAGGGCATTTTCCACGCCACCCAGGTAGTACAGGATCTGCTCCGATCCGAAAGAAGTGGAGGCGGTAAACCGTGCCGCAAAAATGGAGTTGCGGTCGAGCCGGACATAATGCCGCGCATCGACGCCGATGTTGGTCATAAAACCTTCATTGAATTCGAGGCCCCTTCCTGGCTCATTGAGGTTGAGATCAAATTTCTTCACTGCCTCGATCCAGATCTTGGCACGCGTCCCGTGTCGCATATTGACATCGACAGGGATCGAATTGTCGTAAACATATTCGAGTTTCAGCCCAATGCGCTGGTCATCGATGATCGGCTCATTCAGGTTGCCAGCATCCGTGGCAAAGCGGATTTCCCGGTCATTCCGGATGGTCCCGGTCGCGCGGAAGCTCTGGTAGACATCCAGCGGGTACTTCACGGCATACTGGCCGATCACGGTGACAAACTGGTTCCGGTCAATGCCGATCAGCCCGTCTTCCATTGTTTCCGTGGTCACCTTCCGGTAAAGCGCATAGGTCCTGTCCAGCTTCTTCTTCCGGTTTTCGAACGTAATGAAGTACTCGCTGCCATTAAACGAAGTCGGGAAACGCGCCCCTCCTTCGATCACATAGTCCTCAAACAGGTCCTTGATATTGGCCTTCAGCAGGATCCCCAATGGCGGAACCTCGTATTCCTGTTTCGTAGCCGAATAGCTGTCGAGCCCGCCAAAGAGAAGGTTGTTATCCATTCTTACGTTTACATAATCAAGCTTGAACTGAAGGCGTGCCGCCCGGATCCGGGCACTGTTGAACTCCGGCAATTCGGATGGCTTATAGGAAAGGTTTTTCCTGGCGCGGTCTGCAGAAAACAGCTCGATCGAAATGGGTTGCAGTGGATCCTGCACTTTTTCCTGTTCAGGTGCCTCTTCCATCTCACGCTTTTCTTTCTCGGGCACCTTGAATTCGGACTGGAAGAGATACTTGTCATCCGGTTCATATTCCTTTCCCTGGTCCTCCGGCTGCGTGTCCCCCGGAGGCTCATCCGGAATGACCGCAGATATCCCCTCACTCACTTTGTAGGGGCTTACCTGGAGGTCGTCCTGGAGCACGCTGACGAAGATCCGGGGTATGCTTCCGATGATGGCCACTTCGGCAATATCATTCTTGCCAGGGGTGCTGTGATGCGTGACAATATTCCGGTCATAGTTCGTAATGTACTGCTCCGTGGGCTCCTGAGCGGCAAGATCTGTCAGGATCTTCCGGTTCCATACGCCTGATTCGTTCGACAGGAACATGATCTTGTCTCCCCCGACCATGGCAGGCTCCCGGTAATTGGCCGACTCAGTAAATGTAAGCTGGCGAAGGGAGGGATCCTCAGGGTTCCATTGCAGGAAGAAGATGTTGAACGGGCCGATCGGAAGAATAGAATCCAGCCTGAGCCTGGCCAGTGTCTCTTCCGTCCTGTTGGAACTGAACAGAAGACCTTTGGTTCCATTGATTTTCGTCACAGAAACATCGAGGTCATCATAAAAGTCCTCTGTCAGCCGGTCACTCGCCCTTCGCTTCGGATAATACATGTACAGGTCTGAAAGCCCGTCAGTCGTAGCATTGAGCACAAGTGTGTCCATGCTCCAGTAGTCCATCGAATATACGCGCTGTATCTCCGGCGACATGACCTGGGTCATCCGCTCATTGCGTTCCAGGTCCAGCTGTGAAAGGTAGATGATGTCCCTTTTCTCATGGATGAAAGCGAGATACCTGCCGTCATCCGACCAGGTGAGGACCGGGTAATTTTCATCTGTTTGCTGGATCAGGTTGCGCACGCCGTATTTGAAAACCTGCCTTTTCCTGTCTGTTTCGAGGTCATACAGCATGAGCTTCCTTTTTCCACGGTTGTTCATGACATAGGCCAGCGTTTTTCCATCCGGGCTGAGTTTGACGTGGGTGAACAGGACTTTCCTTTTGTTCTTGATGGGCAGTTGCGCCCGTTCATTCAGGGATTTCATATTCTTGTTGTCCCTGTTATATTTCCGCCTGAAAAAGTTGCTCCATTCTTCGGTGATCTGTTCATACGGAGTACCCAGTACATAGAGGAACCCGTTTTCCAGGCTGCGGTTGATGCGGGTCAGGTACAGCAGGTTCGGGATATTCTCCTTCCCGTAGTATTTGCTGATGAAATACCAGAATGCATGTCCGGCGATGGTGGGATAATCGCGGGAAAGGCGGAAAAAATCAAAGTATTTGTCTCGTTGTGAAAAAATATCCCTGAGGTCATTGTCGATCTGTTCATCCCATTCACTCCCCAAAAAGGAAACCAGCCCTTCCTTGTACCAGTCCGGCAGGTTGAGCAGGACGGCATTCTGCACGACTTCCTGGAGGTTGCTGCCATAGAGCATGGACTCCAGGTAGACACTCGCGATCCCCTGCCTGATCTGGTTGCTCAATTGCTGGTGGTCTCCATTGAAATAGACGAACATCTTGTTTCCCAGGATCTTTGTCCGCCCGGCAGCGCTTACAAACACCTCCTCGGCCCCCAGGTTGCTTTGCTTCAGGTCGCTCAGGTCGAGGTACACAATGATCTCGATCTTGTCATTGAATCGGTGCTCCAGTACGGAACGGATCTCGTCATTGTCCTTTTCTGCAAGCTGGACGACAGTGTGCGCGATGTTGCGTCCTTTACCATACCAGTATGTGATGAAATTCTCGGTCTCGTACATGTTCCAGTTCTCGAAATCATCATGGTACTGGATCCTGTTTTTCCCGAACTCGGTCTGTACGAGCTGGCCCTCCGCATGAAACACCGGAATCAGCAAAAACATTATGTAGAGTAGCGCTTTCCGCATATCTTTCGTGCTTTACAACAGCAGGATGGCCAGATGGGTCATTAAAATACTTTATTTCAATCAATGATGCTATCCGGCCCATAAATTTAACCTGAAAACTGATGGCTGAAGTACACTTCTTTACATTCAATCCATTCCAGGAAAACACATTTGTCATCCAGGACAGCTCCGGTGAGTGCATCATCGTGGACCCCGGGTGCAATTCGGCTTCCGAGCAGGCTGCCCTCTCAAAGCATATCGAATCCAATGGCCTCAAGCCCGTCCGCCTGATCAACACGCATTGCCATATCGACCATATCCTGGGGAATGCATATGTGGCGCGCACCTATGGGTTGCCCCTTGAAATCCACGCAGGAGAACTGCCGGTCCTGCAGAGCGGTGAAATGGTCGCCAGTATGTATGGCATCCCGTACGAGCCGTCTCCTGCCCCGGAAAAGTTCCTGCAGGCAGGTGACCGGTTGACCTTCGGGAGTACGACACTGAAGGTCCTGTTCACACCGGGCCACAGCCCTGCAAGCATCTGCCTGTATTCGGAAAACGGGTACTGGCTGATCGGGGGGGATGTGTTGTTTTACGAGAGTATCGGCCGGACAGACCTGCCGGGCGGCGATTACGACACCCTCATTGACAGCATCCGCAGTGTGCTGCTCACCCTGCCTGACAAGGTGCGGGTGTATCCCGGCCATGGCCCGGCTACGACGATCGGGCATGAACGGGTGTATAATCCGTTTTTGTAGGAAATTCCAAATTACAAACAACAATTTCCAAAAGGATTCCAATTTCCAAATACTACTGTCCGGTTATAATTATTTAGGGCTGCTTTTTTTACATAGTTCATTGATAATCAATGCCCGCATAAACAGGTTTCAAAGGCAACCCTCATGATGAAAGATTTTTTCTTGCATTGGCTGTAATCATCACCTTTTTACCCCCGGCCATAGCCTTTGGCGACGGACGGGGCAAGCGCTGGCAGGATTGCCTTCCAATTAAATTCTTTCAAATAAGAATTGAAACTTCAGTTATACTTTCTCCGGACTGTAGTGTTTCAAAATTTCAAATTCAAACGGTTTTCATTGATCGTATCGCACAAAAGGTTTTGAATACCAGGTATGCCGTATTAATAGAATCCAGATGTTGTTCAACAGCGTGCCGTAGGTACGCAATGTTGGTAGCC
>JARQTN010000142.1 GCA_029976695.1 Lewinellaceae bacterium | reverse complement strand
TCGCAGTACCCGAAAAGAATCTGTGCAATCTCGGCGACAACTGGATGTAAGATCCTGATGCGCAACTAAGATGATATTTCAAGGATCATGGTGGAATCAGAAATATTGACCCTGCCCGGGGCCTATTTGGAAGCGCCAGTTTCCAATTGATCCCTCCTTCATTCGATATTTTCGATTTTCTTCAGGATGCCATTCCTGGTCATCCCAATTGATCCAGATCGGGACCTGGCCGCTCAATTGAAAGGGATCATTGACCTGCAGAATGCTCTTAGGGCGGTGCATGCCAGGAAACAGGGCGGGTAAGTGCAAGCCAGGACCTTCACTTCCCTGAACCATCTCGAATTCAATTGAGATTTCGATCGAATAGCCCTCCAGATCATCCAATGATAATCCAGCGGGGAGAAACTCCTCACTCAGGAGCAACTCAGGTTGCTCGATGAGCCTGGAAAACAAGTACATCAGTTCAGCTGGCATGGCGTCCATCAGGTTCATTTGCATGGGGTTATGCGAAAAGCCGGTGTGCTGGCTCCATACTGTCGTTGGGGTAGATGCATGCATAAAGAACAACGAAATCAAAGCAAGACCTAATTTTCTCATACCTTTCTTATTTAAGTATAAAAATAGCAAGATACTTATCAGGAATTATTAAACTATAATTTATAATAGTATTACTATAATAACCAAAAGTTTTGCAAAATGTTGCACCGGCCGTGTGATTTATTTGACTGCCTGAGAAGTGCCAGCCTCTCCGTGTCCGGCTACTCCCCACGAAGAATGGATAAAAGGTCTGCAGGTCCGGCACAACCAGGAAAGAGAGTTAATCACGACATTTCTAGAGTGTAACAGTACTCAGTTTTGAGTATCAGAAATATTCAATTCAATCACTCTGTTGAGATCAAAAAAGACATTCATTTTAAATAGCGAAAGCCCGAAGGGCGGATGGCGGCTTAATTTGATATTTTGGACGTCTGATCAATTGAACAAATGATTGTTTTATTGATATCCAGATCATGCATAATCCGGGGTATGTTTAAAACATACGTTATGCACTGATGCATACCGAAAAGCAGGAGGAGCTCCTTTTCATATAATAATCCCGTATGCTTACTCGCCTACCCGGCCAGCTTCATCCTCGATGCCCGTCTTGCGCTTCCTGGACTTGACCTTGGTATTGCCAAAGTTCATGCTCACGCTCAGGGATACCCGGCGGCTGTCCCAGTTGCCCCTGCCTTCGGCCCGGAGGCCATTGAATTCTGAAGCGCCTTCCCAGCCAGTTTCATAAAAGATGTCACTCGCGCTGAGCCTGACATTCATCATGTCATTGAAGAATTTTTTCTGCAGGCCCAGGTTCAGGCTCCAGGTTGTTTCATACAGGAACACGCCGCCCCAGACACCGGGGCCGGAAAACCATCCGGAAACCTCCGCCGTAAAACCGGCAGGCAATTGAAAGGTATGCTGCTGGTAAATATTATAGGTCCATGCCTGCACATCCACAACACCACCGTCTCCATAGTCAGCCTGGTTGTCGATGTACGAACCGCTGAAGTTGAAGAAGCCATTCCAGCCCTTGGTGATCTGCACCGGTGCAGATATGTTCAAGCCAACCACGGTCTGCTCCGCCAGGTTGTCCCATGTGAGAAAACCGGCTCGCGGATCCTCCTCATCCGGGCCAATGAGCCTGGTGATCTGGTCGGTCGTTTTCGAGTAGGCAAGTTTAAAGTTGTACCTGTAGTTCAGGGTATACCCGATCTCGGCATTGTTTACGATCTCCGGACTGAGAAATGGATTCCCCTTCTGGAAAGATAGCTCGCTCAGCTGCTCCCTGAACGGATTGAGCACCTTGTAGTCCGGCCTGTTGATCCGGCGGCCCAGGTTTAGTGACCACATGTGTTTTGGTGAATTCTGGAAAGTGAGCCCCAGTGTCGGGAATGCATTCAAATAGTTTTGCTCAATGGGCGGCTCCTGGAGGTCCGGAAGGAATGCGCGCAGGTCCCCCGTCACATCGGTTTGCTCGAGGCGCAACCCGGCAGAAAACTTCAGCTTTTTACCCAGTGCACGATTAAAGCTCAGGTACCCGGCATATACCATCTCATCATAAAAAAACCTGTTGGATCTCCTTTCATTCAGCACATCCTCACCATCAATGACATTGAAGAAATTGAATGTGTTGTCTGTCTCCACCTTGCTCAGTTTTGACCCGATACCGAACCTGCCGCCAAGCAGATCCGTCTCGTAATCAACCTTGAACGTGTAAATGTCAATTTCCACAGGCGTATTCGCCAGGTATGTGACCTCAGTCAGGAGCTCCGATTCGATTGCATTAAAGTACCTGTTTGGCTGGAACGCATCTGTGACCGTACGAAAACGACCATAGTCGGCATCGAGGTTCAGCTGTGATTTTTTTGACCGGTAAGCATAGTTCAGGTTATACGTCCATTGCCTGTTCTCATTCTCAACCACATTGTTGGCGACCAGGATGCTGTCCACAGGAGCCCCGACACCTACGGAGATCTCATTCCGGTTGAATGTCCTGTTTCCGCGGTCGCCCTGCACACCGCTCACTAAAAACCCGATCGTGCTTTTCTCCCCGATAAAGAAATCCGTACCCCAACGGTAATTGAAATTCTGGAAATTACTTTTCGAGTAATTGATTTCATCCATGACAAGCCCGTTCTGGAAATTCAGGAATTCCATATTGTTGAAGCTGTTTCCCGTGCCCACACCCAGGGTACCATAGGAGTTGAGTAGTTCATTCCTGAAATTTCCATTCGCATTCACATTACCACGTGCGTACCGTCCCTGGCTGAAGGTGGTGCTTACCGTCCCGTTGGTCCCGTAATTCTCGTTTCGCTTCATCCGGATATCGATGATCCCGGCATTCCCTTGCGCCTCATACCTGGCACCCGGGTTTGTGATGATGTCGATCCGGTCAATCTGTTCGGCCGGCAGGTTCTTCAGGTAGTTGGAAAGTTCAGTACCTGTCAGCGGAAGACGCTTGCCATCCACATAGATGAGCACACCAGACCTGCTGAGAACCGTGATGTTGTCATTGTTGTCGATCAGCACACCAGGAGCCTTGCGCAGCAGGTTGAGGGCATCATCCCCGACACTGTTGATCGTTCCCTGTACATTGAATACGGTACGGTCCGGTTTCACCTCCACGATCGCCCTTTGCGCAGTGACCACGGCCGTTTCCAGTTCGATGGAAGAGGTGGAAATGGACAGTTTTCCAAGTTCCAGGTTCTCTCCGGGCCTTGCCTGCAGATCCGTGATCCGCAGGGATTCGAACCCGATGATCGAAGCCTCCAGGTCATATACACCTGTTTCAACTCCACCGATCCTGAAGGAGCCTGTTTCATCCGTCGTTTCCACCTTGTACAGTGAACTGTCGGCTTGCCTGTAGAGTACGATATTCGCAAACTCCACCGGTTGCTCAGTTTCATCCTGAAGGATGCCGGATATCTCTGAAAATTGTGCTGTTCCGGAAATATAAAAAAGCAGGAACAGGACAGGTGCATAGATTTTCTTCATAACCTCAAGTCAAATTTATCGTAAGGACACAACACGTGGCCAAACCAAAACAGGGACAAAAATGATGGAAAAAGGTTCAATCCGGGAAAATATTGGATGAACCGGCATGAATAAACTATTTACGCACTCCCGATAACCCTGATGGATCCTGGTTTTCCTGCCAAATCTGGCCATCATGCAATCAAAAACCGGGAACAAAGCGATTATTCAAACGGTAATAATCTGATAATCAATCATGTATTCGGGGTGATCACAATCATCCCCGAACATGACCCAGGTCATAGCATTTTATAACCGGGGCAGTCATATTTATCATGTAATGAAAGAAAATTGGCAGGGAGTTTTTACTTACCTGTTGTACACATAAGTTATTTGGGTGTTTAGATGAATGGCCATGCTGGAAGTAGCTTCCAGCTGGCTATTTTTTTATGCAAAAAACCATACATCCAGGGGGTCCTGTCCCGGTTCACCAGTCCATTCTTCCTATTTCAGGAGCATATTTATGATGTCCTTTTCGATGGTTTCATTCGGAAATTCAACGATTCGACCCATCTCTTTCCCGTTTTCCAGGACAACGACCGTGGGGACAAACTCGACGGTATCGATTTTCAGCAGGCTGGCCTGAACCTCCTTGGTCCGGTCGACACACACCTGGAAAACCCTGTTGTCATCTATAGAAAGGTAGTCAAGGACCTTATAGAGGGCAGGGACCTCGCGCTGGCTGTCTTCACACCAGGTACCCATGTACACAAGAAAATCCAGGTTGTCCGCCACCGTTTTCAGTTCGTCGAGCGTTTTCCCGTCCACAACATATGCATCGTATGTTTCATCAAACCAGGCCCTGTATGTCCCTTTGCGGAGTCCTTCCCTGTTCGTCAGTCCGATAAGCATGGTCTCGCCGTCTATGGTCACTTCCCTGTTGAGGGATGTTTCCTGGTCTGAAACGGAAGCCACGCCTTTGC
>JARQTN010000141.1 GCA_029976695.1 Lewinellaceae bacterium | reverse complement strand
GAATGATTAAATAGTAGCGGCTGCTTCAGCTGCCGGCACTGGACGGGTTTTAAACCCTGTGATTCATGAGGATCTGGATCGTAAATCGAGAGAAATAAATAAAAAAGCCCCGGCGTGATCGCCAGGGCTTCTTCGTTTTGTGTATATCGTTTTCTTATGAAGCTTTTTTCACAACTTCGGCGAATGCATCCGGGTGGTTCATGGCGAGGTCTGCGAGGACCTTCCTGTTCAACTCGATATGTTGCTGTTTCAGACCATGAATGAGCCTTGAATAGGTTGTCCCGTGCATCCGGGCACCAGCGTTGATCCGGGCAATCCAAAGCCTCCTGAAAGCCCGCTTTTTGTTTTTCCTGTCACGGTACGCATACTGCAATGCTTTTTCGACAGCATTCTTTGCGACCGTGTAGACATTTTTCCTCGCGCCAAAATACCCTTTGGCCATTTTGAGGATCTTCTTTCTTCTTTTCCGTGAAGCGACAGCGTTAACTGATCTAGGCATGATTCATTTCGTTTATGCGATACAGGGATTCAAATTGAATGCTTTATTCCTGCATGCGCGATGAAACAATAATTATTTCAGACAGAGCAAGTGTTTCACCCTCGGTTCATCCGCTTTGGAAACAAGCGTGGCACCGCGGAGTCTCAACTTTGCTTTTTTACTTTTTTTGCGCATCAAGTGGGAACTATTCGCCTGGAAACGTTTGATCTTTCCGGACCCGGTCACTTTAAATCTTTTCTTTGCACTTGAGTGCGTTTTCATCTTTGGCATGACGTCAAATTTTTAAGGACTGCAAAAGTAAAGAAAAGTCTAAGATCTGAAAAGCAATTATTTCTTTTTCTTGGGGGCGATCATGACGATCATGCGCCGGCCCTCCATTTTCGGAAGCCCTTCTGCGACACCGTATTCCTCAAGCTCTTTCAGGAGGCGCAGGAGGAGCAACTCGCCACGGTCCTTGTAGATAATCGTCCTCCCGCGAAATTGCACATATGCTTTTACCTTGGCACCATCCTCAAGAAAATTCTGTGCATGGCGCATTTTGAACTCAAAATCGTGATCGTCTGTGTTCGGTCCAAACCGGATCTCCTTGATTACGGTCTTTGCGGTTTTGGCCTTCAGCTCTTTCTCTTTTTTCTTCTTGTCGAAAAGGAACTTGTTGAACTCAATGATCCTGCAGACGGGTGGTTTTGCACTTGGTGAGATCATGACCAGGTCGAGGTCTGCCTTTCTGGCCCAGTCGAGGGCCTGCCTTGTGTTGTAGACCCCTGATTCTACTTTATATCCTGCGATTTCGCTGATCTCATCCAGATTGTCCCCGACGAGCCTGATCTCGGGAACCTGGATCTTTTCGTTTATCCGGTATTGCCTGCGTATATCCTGTTTACGATTTCTGTTGTCTCTTCTTCCTCTTGCCAAATTTTAAATGTTTACTGAATAAAAAAGGATTTCCTGGTTTCTGGCGATAAACCTACAAAATAAATCGGGAACATTTCAACAGTTCTCCATGATCATACCCCTTGCAGGGCATGTCCCGGATTGCTTTGAAATGTTCCCAGTTTACAATCGTTTTTTCTGTTATGTCTCCTGGACATCAGCTTCCACCAGCTTGATATTCAAGCCGTTTTTATCTTCATTCATGACAGCCTCGAGCGTGCTTCCCTCAGCAGGGTTCTGGCTGAGAATGAATTCGGCGAGCGGATCCTCAAGATACTTCTGGATGGCCCTGTGCAGCGGCCGGGCTCCGAACTGCGGATCGAACCCTTTTTCTGCCACAAAGTCCTTTGCTTCAGCAGACAATTCCAGTTTGTACGTCATGCCGCCCAGGCGCGAATACAGGTCCTGTAGTGTAATGTCGATGATCTTGAAAATATCCTCTTTGTCGAGACTGTTGAAAATGACCACATCATCGACCCTGTTCAGGAATTCCGGACTGAATGTCCGCTTCAGCGCATTCTGGATGACACTCTTGGTGTTGTCCTCTGCAGCCTCTTTCCTTGCTTTCGTTTCAAAACCGACACCCTGGCCAAAATCCTTCAACTGCCTGACCCCAATATTTGAAGTCATGATGATCAGGGTGTTTTTGAAGTCTACTTTGCGTCCGAGTCCGTCAGTGAGCTGTCCGTCGTCGAGAACCTGGAGCAGGATATTGTATACGTCCGGATGTGCTTTTTCGATCTCGTCCAGCAGGATGACTGAATAAGGTTTTCTCCTGACACGTTCAGTGAGTTGTCCGCCCTCCTCATATCCGACATAGCCGGGAGGCGCACCGATCAGGCGGCTGACGGAGAATTTTTCCATGTATTCACTCATGTCGATCCTGACAAGTGCGTCATCCGAGTCGAAAAGATACCGTGCAAGTGCCTTTGCCAGCTCGGTCTTACCCACACCGGTCGGCCCGAGGAAAATGAACGAGCCGATGGGCTTGCTCGGGTCTTTCAGCCCGACACGGTTGCGCTGGATGGCTTTTGTGACTTTCATGATCGCTTCATCCTGCCCGATGATCTGCTTTTGCAGGTCTTCGTTCATATGGACCAGCTTATTGCTTTCGCTCTGGGCCACACGTTTGACAGGGATGCCTGTCATCATGGAAACGACCTCCGCAATATCCTCTTCATCCACTGGATAGCGCTTGGTTTTTGAATCCTCTTCCCATTCCTCTTTTGCTTTTTCAAGCTTCCTGACAAGTTTGGATTCATGGTCCCTGAGGTCAGCAGCCTTTTCGTATTGCTGATTTTTGACAGCCTTGTTTTTCATTTCCTTGAGGTCCTCGATCTGCTTTTCAAGTTCCTCGATGTGCTTCGGCACATGGATGTTTTTCAAATGCACCCGCGCCCCGACCTCATCCAGCACATCAATCGCCTTGTCCGGAAGGAAGCGGTCACTGATATACCGGTCACTCAGTTTGACACAGGAATCGATCGCCTCGTCAGAATAGGTGACATTGTGAAATTCTTCGTACTTGGCTTTGATGTTCTTCAGGATATTGATCGCCTCTTCGGAAGTAGGCGGATCAACCATCACTTTCTGGAACCGCCTGTCCAGGGCACCGTCTTTTTCGATGTGCTGCCTGTATTCGTCCAGTGTCGATGCCCCGATGCATTGCAATTCACCGCGGGCAAGTGCAGGCTTGAAGATGTTGGACGCATCGAGCGAACCCGTAGCGCCACCTGCCCCGACAATGGTATGGATCTCATCGATAAACAGGATCACATCCCTGGATTTTTCCAGTTCGTTCATGATGGCCTTCATCCGCTCCTCAAACTGTCCCCGGTATTTGGTGCCGGCGACCAGGGCGGCAAGGTCAAGCATGACAATGCGTTTGCCAAAGAGGTTCCTGCTGACTTTTTTCTGGATGATCCTGAGGGCGAGGCCTTCAACGATGGCGGTTTTACCGACACCGGGTTCACCGATGAGGATCGGGTTGTTCTTTTTCCTGCGGCTGAGGATCTGGGAGACGCGCTCGATCTCGTTTTCACGCCCGATGATCGGATCCAGCTTGTCTTCTTCAGCCAGCTTTGTGATGTCCCGGCCAAAGTTATCCAGTACAGGCGTACGCGATTTCGTGGATCCCCGTTTCGAATACTGGGCCTTTTCGCCGCCCTCTTCCATCGGAGCGTCAGAATCAGAAGGTGACTGTGCATAAAACTCCTGTACAGAAGGATCCTGGTCCTGTTTGACATATTCCAGTTCAGATTTGTATGTCTGGTAATCAATGTCAAATTCCTCCAGCACCTTGCATGCAAGATTATCCTGGTGCTTCAGGATCGAGAGCATCAGGTGCTCCGGGGCAATTTCCTCGCTGCCCAGGTTTTTTGCCTCAAGAAATGTCACTTTCAGGACCTTTTCAGCCTGGGTGTTCAACGGGATGCTCCCGACATTCTTGTCTGCCATGTCATGGACCTGGTCCGATATGGCATCCTCGATCTTATATTTCAGTTCCACGAAGTCCACTTCCATTGAGTCGAGCACTTTTACAGCCAGCTGGTTTGTGTTCTGCAACATCACGAGGAGCAGATGCTCAGTACCGATATAGCTGTGTCCCAGTTTCAGGGCTTCATTTCGGCTCTGTGAAATGATCTTCTTGACTTCGGGCGAAAATTTTCTCTTCATGAGATGATAATATTAAATATTCCAACAATATAAAACTTTCTTTCTCCTGATCAGCACTTTTTGGATTGGTTCTTGCTCAAGATACAATTCAATAGTGAGAACACCAGAGTGGAATCGTTTGTTTTGCATCAAAATCATGCCACCCTTGCAGGTCTGCCGTTATGGCTGCAAATGCGCGGAGTATCACAGTTTTGGCATGCTCCTGCTGACGCTTTGTCACCATGAACAAATATTACTGATTTCCATCCATAACACAAAGGTATTTTGGCATTTATCTCCTGTTTGTGCGCGGGACATGCAGATCATGGGGGCACACAGGCATTTTTCAGGTAAATTCCATCGGCTCCTGCGTCCGCGGGCAGGCGGATCGTGAAATGCCGGACTGCA
>JARQTN010000140.1:30960-58092 GCA_029976695.1 Lewinellaceae bacterium | reverse complement strand
GATGTAGATCTGCTGGTTCAGTGCCTCGATATCGATACCTGCTTGCATGCGGAAGATGTTTATTTTTGAATGGCAAAAGTAATAATAAGCACTGCGAAATTTGAATGCCCGGATTGTGCGGGCAGGTCCTTATGAATATTCAAACCTATTGCATAACGATGATGAACAAAAGGTTATTCCTTTTCCTCTTCCTTTTCTCATTTGGCCTTGTGATTCCGGCAAATAGCCAAACCACAGGCGGGATACTGGATAAATCAACTGTTTTGGAAAAGATCCGGGACCTCCGCGGCGGCGTGCTCATCGTCCGGCTGGAAAGTGACCGCCGGAAGATCGAGGCGCTGGAGCACCTGGCTTCCGCCCCGGGCCTCTCGCAGAAAGAACGTCAGCGGATTGAAGGACAGTTGCTGGAGGCCAGGGAAGAAGCTGCAGTAAACACGACCAGTTATGTAGAGGCATTCCGCGACAATTATGATTATTCGGAGGTCGTGTTCATGTATGACTACCAGACAAAGGCATACCAGGACGGGGAAATCACCTTTTTTGATGATTCGTTTAACGAAGTGCCTGGCACATCGGTCCTGTCCCGTCCCCATCTCATACTATCTGAAGGCATTTCAGAAAACAACGGGGCACGCATGCTCGAATTTCTGAGTGAAGACCTCGAACCGTTAGGCAAACCAGCTCCAAGGAGCCACTTTGGCGTGCTTTCTTTCGTGACCTCAACAGGCCTCAGGATATCCCGGATCAACCGCAAGCTGCACAAGCTGGCAGGGTGATCCCCGCTGCATGGCATCATTTCAGGGTATCCGGATCGAGGATGGGTGTAGGCTTCAGGCTGTCAGGAGGCGTGGCAAAAACCGGTTTTTCCGGCTTCCGAAGCCGCTCGGGGCGGGGTATGGTGTCCTTCATTTCAAACGCCATCAGCGCGATCAGCGAATCCGCGATCACATCAGCCCTTTCAAGTGCTTTTTCCCGGCACTCCCGGGCCCTTCTCTCCCTGTAATTGTTTATCCTGATCTCCACACCCCTGGCCACAACTGCCGGGTCCGGGCCCTCATCCTCCTGGATGCAGGATGGCAGGGCAAAGAATACAAGCAATATGCAGGTTATCCAGGTTTTCATTTCTCCTTGAGGATATTGACATCCTTGAGACGCACACTGACAAGGCTGTCGACATAGTACCTGATGTAGTCTTCTGTCTGAAGTTTGCACAGCGAATCAAGTTCGGGACGCAACCGCTTGATTTCTTTGGCGACAATTGTATCGATCATTCTGATGGTATCCCGGTCCAGTGATTCGGGCCGTTTCTCACAACCCGATACCGGTTGGAGGAGTACGATCAGGAGGATGACCAGGGGCAGGCTGCGAAAAAGATGCTTCATGAATTCGATCCGAGCGTTTTCTTGCGCAATTCAAAGTTTTTACCCAGGTAGACCCTTCGAACCATCTCGTCAGAGGCGAGGTCCTCGGCAGTCCCGGCTTTCAGGATCCTGCCTTCAAACATGAGGTATGCCCGGTCTGTGATCGAGAGCGTTTCCTGGACATTGTGGTCGGTGATCAGGATGCCGATGTTCTTTTCCTTGAGCTTGGCCACGATCGTCTGGATATCCTCCACGGCAATCGGGTCAATCCCGGCAAAAGGCTCATCAAGCAGGATGAACCTCGGGTTGGAGGCAAGGGCCCGTGCGATCTCCGTCCTCCTGCGTTCACCACCTGAAAGGCTGTCGCCAATATTCCGGCGTACTTTTTCGAGGCCGAATTCGCCGATCAGCTGTTCGAGCTGTGCTTCCTGCTCTTCTTTATCCAATCCGACGAGCTCCAGGATCGACTTGATGTTGTCCTCTACTGAAAGCTTCCTGAATACCGATGGCTCCTGGGGGAGGTACCCGATGCCTTTCCGCGCCCGCTTGAACATGGGCAGCTCGGTGATTTCGTCACGATCCATGTAAACATGCCCGCTATTTGGGCGGATAAACCCGACGACCATGTAAAAGGTGGTCGTTTTGCCGGCACCATTTGGCCCCAGCAATCCGACGATCTCACCCTGGTTCACCTCGATGGAAACATCATTGACGACCCTCCGGCGTCCGTAGTATTTGTCCAGGTTTTGCGTGAATAATTTCATGTCGTAAAGATATTGGGTTTCCTGGGAATACTCCTGTCAGTCGCCGTTCGGTTTGAGTTCGGCGGTGACATCCCACCCTGCCCGCAGGGGCTCCAGTTCACTGATCAGGATCGGCTCTGGCAGTCTTTTCTCGTCATAATCGCCAGTATCCCACTTCCCGTTGCCGTTAAGATCCTCGATCAGTTCCACAGAATACGTTTTAGGCGGCAGCAAAGGATAGGTTTTTGTCCAGGTGGAGTCTCCCGTAACGGTCGTGGACGAGAGCAGCTCCTCCTTATCCATTAAACGGACCAAATACCTTTTTTGTGGATCGAGTTTGTCCATGGTCAGGATGATATTCCCGAAATTCTTGATCTCGCTGTTCTTGAACCGGATCTCGATCGTATCCCTGACCTGCTGGCCAAAGATGTCCGTAAAGGCCTCGGGCATTGCTTCCAGCTGGTATGCCACAGCTTCCTTCCAGGGAACTTCCAGCAACACTTTCCGCTGGTCTGAAGAGTCGATCCGCCATGCACTGAGCGGGATGCCCAGCGTGTCCTCAACAACAGAAATAAATGAAGTATCAACAGAACGCACCGGGTTTGAAAAGTGCAAGGCAAGCGGATCCGCCGGCGTCCTGCCGCTCCCGCTCCGCGTATTCGCAAACCTGAACCCGAACCCGGGTTTTTTGTCTTTTTCTGCCTCGATGAACGGCCCGGCCGTTATTGTATCCGCAAATATTCCGGTGCGCAAGGCAAACTGGAGGGTCGAATCCGCAAATGACCGGTACCAGGCATACACCGAATCTTTTTCATGGTAGGTCAGCAGGCCGGTCACTTCATCCAGTGGTTCAATGGTGATGTCGGTGACTTCCTGGTTGAGGGCGATCTTCAAATGCCCGTACTGTTTGCGGAAAACTTCCGAGATGGCGACCGGTGTCGCTTTCTGGAACATTTCAATCCGGAATGACGGATTCTCGATATTCCCCTGGATCAGGAGCGGAGAAGCAATGAACGAAACCCACTCGGTCGGCAGGTCGTACAGGTAGTTCAGGTTCTCATCCTTGAGTGCCCGCAGGATGAATGTATCCTGGCGGATGTTCTGGATCCGGAAGGTCCCGTTCTTCTCTGTCTTGGCAAAGTACACCGGCCTTTCCTTGTAGATGATGGAATCCTCGAGGTTGTCATACAGCATTACGAGTACGCCCTCCATGGGTTCTTTGTTTCGCGCATCGTAAACCCTTCCCTCCAGAAAAAGCGAGTCAATGAAGGGGCCGGTTGAAAAGACAAAGGAGAAATTTTCAAGGACATTCCCCTCATTCAGGTCCTGGATCGTCTCACCGAAATTGATCGTGTAGGTCGTATTTTCAAGGAATTCCTCGTCCTCTCCAAAAAGGACCACGACACCTTTGCCCTTTGTTTTGATTTCCGGAAATTCCGCGAGGGGCGGCGAAATGACGACCTGCTGGAACGGGTTTTTCACGACAACCCATTCGTCAAAACCGAAAAACAGGTCCTGCTTTTCAAAATTGACCTGCTCGTTTGGTGTACTCTTCAGGGAGTCAAGCCTGGGCGGGGTTTCGTCCTTCGCTCCTCCTGATGGAGAGACCTGTTTTGCACAATGTGAGAAAAGGATTCCCGCTGCCAGCAGGAGAAGGGCAGTCCGGAAGGACATTGATCGCGGGTATGTGAATATTCCTTTCAAGTGGCTCACAAAAGTAGATGAATTTTGCAGGATTTCCTGTCGCCTGCCTTGAGATGTAAACGGAGAATTCCGGGCTTATGTATCACATCTTCGCAAATGTGATCAGATGCGCGTATCTTTGCCCTGTATGAAGAAATTACCCGAATATACCTTTGATGATTACCTGTCCTGTTTTCCGGCTGTGGATCTGCCGGTCAACCTGACGGAAGCATCCATCTATTCTTTTGAAAAAGAAAACAAACCATTTCCGCAAGGGATTATTGAGCAGTTCATCCTGCCCATCGAATCCGAGGTGCCCGATGAGTTTACAGAATTTTTTCCCTGCTTTCAGCTCAGGGATACGCACCAGTTCACGGCGGTCGTGTACTGGAAAGCCAAACTGATGCAATATGAATTTATCCTTGCCACCTATGATGAGAAAAACCAGCTGATCAAGTCTGCCGTGATCGCAGGGACCAAAACCAACCAGGAGCAGATCCTGCAAAGTGTGGCACACATCGACGAAGAATGGAGGATCCATATTGTGGAAGGTGTCCAGGATGTCGGTGCCAAAGCATACGACCCGAAGAACAGCAATCATTACAGCATGGAGATCCTGGATACCGGTGAAATCATCTTCTCCCTGAATGATGAACTCGTTTGATCCAAGGAATTATGGGTAAAAAAAATCCGGCGAATATCAAGGGGAAAAAACTTCCCTTTGGGAGGCTTCGTTCAGTGACACTATCTTTTCTGACCTCTCATAGCAACAATATCTATTCTGCAAGGCAGATCCAGAAGAAATTGAAGATCGCCAACAACAAGAACGACATTGTCCGGGTCCTCGACCAGCTGGTCCGGGAAAAAAAGGTGGTCTCTGCCCAGCAGGGCCAGTACCAGCTTGCCAATGGCAGGCCGGCCGTGACGCGGTCTTCCGGTAACGGGAAGAGCGGGAATACCATCATCGGGACCGTCGATATGACGAGGTCCGGGTCGGCGTACATTGTCCCGGAAACGGGAGGCAAGGATGTCTATGTTGCCCAGAAACACCTGATGTTCGCCCTGAACGGCGATACTGTCGAGGTAGAACTCCGGGGACAGTACAGGGACAAACCAAAAGGGAAGGTGGTCCGCATCGTCAAACGCAAAAAGGAACACCTCATCGGGACTTTCCAGTACCTCAGGAACTACGGGATCGTGGAGCCTGGCGATGAATCGATCCCTTTCGAAGTGGTCGTCATGCCGAAGCATACGATGGATGCCAGGGACGGGGATGTGGTCGTTGTGAAGGTGACCGACTGGCATGGACACCAGAGTAAAATGCCCGTCGGGGAGATCACCGAGGTCCTTGGCGCCGCGGGATCCCATGACATCGAGATGAAATCGATCCTGATCCAGAACGGGTTTGAACTTTCCTTTTCTGCGGATACGATGAAGGAAGTCGAGGCGATCAGCGGCGGGGTAAATGATGAAGAGATAAAAAATCGTCGGGACTTCAGGTCCGTAACCACGTTTACCATTGACCCGCTTGATGCGAAGGACTTTGACGATGCGCTTTCCATCCGCTACCTGGAAAACGGGGATTGTGAGGTCGGGATCCATATTGCGGATGTGACGTATTATGTGGAGCCGGGTACAGAACTGGACAGGGAGGCATACGAAAGGTCCACATCCGTGTACCTCGTGGACCGTGTCTTGCCGATGCTTCCCGAGCGGCTTTCAAATGAGCTCTGCTCATTGCGCCCCCATGAGGACAGCCTGACATTCTCGGCCGTTTTTGTTTTTGACAAGGAACTGAAAGTGAGGGAAAGGTGGTTTGGCAGGACGATCATCCATTCAGACCACAGGTTTGCCTACGAACATGCACAGGAGGTGCTTGAGAAAGGAGAGGGACCCTATGCCAGCGAGCTGAAGCAACTGAACAGGATCGCAAAGCAGTTGCGCAGGGAAAAATTCAGGAACGGGGCGATCGCTTTTGAAACGGACGAGGTACAGTTCAGCCTGGATGAGCATGGCAATCCTGTTGAGATCTGGATGAAGGAAAGGAAGGAGACCCATCTGCTGATCGAGGACTTCATGTTGCTGGCAAACCGCGAGGTGGCCTATTTCATGGCGCACCGGATGGAGGGCAAGCCTGTCCCTTTTGTGTACAGGGTCCATGATTTGCCTGATGAGGAGAAGGTTGAGCAATTTGCCCGTTTTGCAAAGCTCATGGGCTTTCAGATGCATTATCAGACACCCCGGGAGATATCGGCCAGCCTGAACCGCCTGGCGAAGGAAGCGGAAAAGGATGAACGCCTGAAACTGCTGGAACCGATCGCGATCCGCACCATGGCGAAAGCCGAGTATACCACCAACAATATCGGCCATTACGGCCTCGCTTTTGAGTACTATACCCATTTCACCTCGCCGATCAGGCGGTATTCAGATGTGCTCGTTCACCGGCTGTTGGACGCAAACCTGGAACACTACCACCGGGCAGACGAGGACAGGCTGGAAAAGCAGTGCAAGCATATCTCCACCAAAGAACGAGATGCCGTGCGTGCCGAGCGTGAATCGATCAAATACAAGCAGGTCCAGTACATCATGGATCACATCGGCGAGACCTTCAGCGGCTACGTGTCGGGGATGATCGATAGTGGATTCTTTGTGGCACTGGCAGAGAGCAGGGCCGAGGGTCTGATCGGCTGGCACCACTTTGATGAGTCTTTTGATCTGGCGGAGAGCAGGCTTGTCGCCAAAGGAACAAAATCGGGTCGCCAGATCCGGATGGGGGATGAGGTGCAGGTCCGGATCCTGGATGCAGATTTATCCAAAAGGCAGATTGAAATGGTCCTGGTGGATGAGCTGACTAACGGGAAGGGCCGGAACCGGGGATAAGCACACCATTCAGGAATGTAATGTCGTGCCCAGGGTATTCAATGACTGTATTTGCGTCACGGCGCCGGATTTGCAAGCCATCAATTTCAGAGCCCTTTTCATCCATGTAGAATTCGTACGTGTACCCCTTTTCCCTGATCGTGACGGGGCGGTCAATCCGCATCCACTGGCCGACGACTTCCGACCAGGGGACATTGCTCCTGTGGATTCCTTCGTCATAAATGACCTTTCCGTCGGGTGCGATTTCCCGGATGCGCAATACGGACATCGTGGCATCATCGGTATTGATATAGACCCATAAATGGACAATCGCTGCTGCACTTGAATCAAGTGAAGAGGTATAGGTAAAGAACGGGTCCTGATTCTCCCTGACTTTCTTTACCCCTTTCCCGATCAGGGGTGCGGGGTGGGGATCATCCTCGAAGTCCATGGAGGCAATTGGGCGGGCGGGGTTTTGAATTGTATCCAGCCGTGTCCGCCAGGCATCCAGGTCCTGGTCGAATGCAGAAACCGGCAAAAGGTATACCGTAACAGTTTCACTGCGTCCCAAAAATTCGGCCTTGTCGATCAGCTTCTGTTCAGCGGGAATCACAAATTCCTCCTCGCAGACCAGCAGCAGGGGCTTGGTGTTCATGTGTTCCAGCCGTCGTTTCTTTACTGCCGATGTGGAAATCAGCTGGATGAAGTCCGTGCTTTGGGAAACCGATGTCCGGGACAGGGACCAGTCGACCAGCGGAAGCCTGGTCTCGAAAGCTGCCTGGATCCCCTTGCGCATGGTCCAGAGGCCCCTTTCCACCCCGCTGGTCTCCCCGCCAAGGTTGACCAGCGGCAATTGCAGGATGGCCTGGAAATCGCCTGCCTTCAGCCCGTTCGATTCCAGGATGCCTGAAAATGTGTTCGTTTTGACACTCAGGTACTGGTTGGGCTTGAAGATCCTGGCCAGGATGGGCCGCTGGATGAGGTAGGCTTCAAATCCCATGACCAGGAGACTGATAAAAAGGAGGTATTTCCCTGCAGGGTGCCTTGCTTTCATGCCGAGGAATTTGGACAGGCGGTACAGGTAATAGGCCATGAAAATCGTGTAGACGTAGTAGAACATCCAGGCCAGGCGCCCGACACCCCTGAACTGCTTCAGCTTGGGGATGATATCGAGGATCGCATCCAATGGCGGAGCATACAGTGCGCCGGCGGCAATGGCCCAGACACCTACAGCGGCGAGCAGAAAGGTATGCACGGTATCCCCGGGCGTGTGTTTCTTTTTACGGCGCAGGCCTCGGATCAGGAAAGCCAGGGCTACGGGAATGAAAAAGAACCCGACGAGGCTGACATAGGACATGGACTCGGGATTTGGCATGGGCGTGCCGAAAAGTCCTTTCCAGTAATCCGGAAAAGTCCCGTAGTAGGGGACAAAGGTGCCGTGGAACCGGGCGTTGAGGCCATGGCTTCTCCAGGGGCTCGTGGGCCGGTCCGGGACATGGTCGGTAAAGTGCAGGAAAAGCAGGAGCAGCAACGCCGGGATGATCAGCATTGAAATGATCTGGAGGGCCCTGCCTCCAAGTGCTTTGTTCCCGCCCTGCCATGTCCGCCAATACTTTTTTTGGAAAAAGTCGATCAACAGGTAGAAGGCAGTGAACACCGCCATCATCAGGAAATAGTACAGGTGGATAAATCCACACATGGTGATCCAGAGCATGGTGAGGACCGCCCATTTCCATTTCCCGCCAGACAGGTGGTATTTGAGAAATAGCCAGATGAAGGCCGGGACCAGGTTGACATGTGCCAGGCTGAAATGCCCTGAAAACCGTGCAATTTGAGGCGAAAGAAACGCAATGACGATCGCAAATGCCGCTGCCGGGTATCGCCCCACCGATAACATCCGGAAGATCGAATACAGGATGAGGATGGCAATGAACAGGGAGCAGATCAGCAGGATGTTGATGATCCCGATGGTGTTGCCGTTGAGGTCCATGATGTGCCGGTGGATGAAATTCGTGACCAGCGCAAGCCCGGGGTGGTTGTCGGTAAAGAAGATATGCTCGCCATAAGGTGCATTCATGCCCGAAAAGTGCGCGCCCCTGTCTTCGAGGACATACCAGGTATAGGTAAAATAATTCTTCAGGCCATCCCCGGCATCCTCGAAGAGATAGCATTCGGGGCAGGCGAAGACCTTGCTGAAATTATGGTAGAGGATGCCTGCTGACACAAGGATCAGCAAAATGACGGCCAGATATTTTCGGGAAAATGCTTTCATGTGCGTATAACCGGCACAATATACAAGTACCGGACGACAAGCAGACATTTCTTATCTTCATCGCCCGAAAGAAAACAAAGCACATGAAACCATTCTTTACGAACGATGCTGTTGTACTGGGGATCCTGCTGATCACCCTTGCCCTGATCTTCATTACCTCTCACAGCAAGTCCAAAAGATGGCAGAAGTTTTACACCTTTTTCCCGCCCCTGCTGATCTGCTATTTTGCACCGGCACTGCTCAACTGGCCCCTTGGCCTGATCAGTGGTGAGGAATCGCAGTTGTACTTTGTTTCTTCCAGGTACCTGCTTCCCGCCAGCCTGATCCTCCTCTGCCTGAGTATCGACCTGAAGGGGATCGTCAACCTGGGGCCGAAATCGATCATCATGTTCCTCTCTGCTACCCTGGGCATCGTCATTGGCGGACCGATCGCCCTGCTGATCACCTCTTATATCCTGCCGGATGTGATCCAGGCCAACCCGGAGCAGATCTGGCGGGGATTGAGTACGGTGGCAGGAAGCTGGATCGGCGGCGGGGCCAACCAGACCGCCATGAAAGAGATCTTTGAAGTGCCCGACGACCTGTTCGGGACGATGATCGTGGTGGATGTGGTGGTGGCAAACATCTGGATGGGATTCCTCCTCTATGGCGCCAATATCACGAAAAGGCTGGACAAGTGGCTGAAATCGGATACATCTGCCATCGAGGACCTGAAGAAACGCGTGGAGGATTATCGCCTCAGTGTGGAAAAGATCCCGACGACAACGGAACTCTTCACGATGCTGGGTGTGGCATTTGGTGGTGTAGCCCTGGCCCATTGGGGTTCGGACCTGATCACTCCCTGGATGGAGCGCTTCCGCGAGACGCTCGAAAACCTGAAGCTGACCTCTCTGATGTCCGGTTTTTTCTGGCTGATCGTGATCTGCACGACGTTCGGGCTGGCCCTTTCATTTACCCGGGCGAAAAAGCTGGAAGGCGTCGGGGCCAGTCGCTGGGGAAGCATCTTTATCTATATCCTGGTCGCCACGATCGGGATGAAAATGAACCTCGGCGAGGTGTTCCAGAACCTGGGGCTGTTTGCCGTGGGGATCATCTGGATGGCGATCCACGTCATCATTCTGCTGGTCGTGGCAAAACTGATCAAGGCACCATTTTTCTTTGTGGCGGTGGGCAGCCAGGCAAATATCGGCGGTGCGGCATCGGCTCCCGTTGTGGCAAGTGCCTTCAGCCCGTCACTGGCACCTGTCGGCGTATTGATGGCAGTGCTGGGCTATGCGCTCGGCACTTACGGCGCCCTGGTCTGTGCATTTTTGATGCAGGCCGTCACAACAGGCTGATGCGGAAGCCTGTACCGAGCCCCTGATTCGTCATTTTAGGAGAAAAATTCGTATTTTTGCACACCCGCTTGCAGAAGCGGCCACCAATTTTTATCAAAATATAAGTTCAAGTATGAGTAAAAAGAGAATCCTCTTTGTGACTCAGGAAATGAATCCGTACACCGATCTCTCGGAAATATCCAAAATCGTACGGAAGTTGCCACAATTCACACAGGAAAAAGGGATGGAAATCAGGGTGTTGATGCCCCGCTTCGGAACGATCAATGAAAGGCGCCACAGGCTCCATGAGGTGGTCAGGCTTTCCGGGATGAATATTATTGTGGATGACGATGACTACCCGTTAATTATCAAGGTTGCTTCATTGCCGGGTGCGCGCATCCAGGTCTATTTCCTGGACAACGAGGAATTTTTCAAGCGCAAATTCGTATTTGATGATGCCAAAGGGGAAGCATTCAAGGATAATGAGGAACGCATGGTTTTCTTTTGCAAGGGTGTGCTTGAAACTGTGAAGAAATTTGGCTGGCCGCCCGATATTATCCACTGCCATGGCTGGATGACAAGCCTCATCCCCCTTTACGTAAAGACGGTGTATAAGGATGAGCCCATTTTTGCCAACTCCAAAGTGATTTACTCTGTCTATAATAATAGCTACGAAGACACATTTGGCAAGACTTTCTTTGAAAAGGCTTCGATCAATGACCTCGAGCCGGATGACATGAAAGCATATCAGAATGGTCGCGGGAAGGTGAAACTCCAGAAGGGGGCCGTCGATTTTGCAGATGCGCTGATCATCGGAAGTGAAAAACTGGACAAGACCGTAGCAAAAGAAGTCAAGGAAGCCAATAAGCCCATCCTTGAATACGTTGGTGAAGAATCGTATTTGCCTGCGTATGTTGACTTTTATCAGGAACTGACTGAAGAGTAGCAGCAACTTCGGTCCTTCAGATTTCAGGATAACTTGTACAAATGAGCATTTTTAGAACTTTCCTCTGGATAGGTGTGGTACTGGTTGCAGCAGCCTGTTCAAAATCAACCCTTGTCGGGAGTGAACTTCTGGAGAATGAGCGGGCAGATGTGCAGTATGTGGACTCGCTGGACCTCCGGTTCACTACGGTTGTGGATGACTCTGTACAGACCTTTCCGGCGAGCCTTGACAGGAGAAGGGAAAATTATCTCCTCGGGCAGATCAGCGATCCCGTTTTCGGAACGTCAGCGTCCGAGATCTACATGCATATCGGGCTTGGATTCAGCAGTAATCCGCTAAATCTGCTCTCGGGCGAGATCGACTCGGTGGTCCTCTATATGGAGTATGATACAAATGGCCTGTATGGCGAGCAGGGCGTACCGGTGTCGATTGAAGTCCGTCAGATGCTGGAGTCCATGGACATTGATGAGAATTACTTTGCAAACCAGTCTTTTGAAGTGGACCAGGCGGGGCCTCTCGGGGTGCTTGAACATTTTGTACCCCAGCCATTTGACAGCGTCCTTGTGACAACCCCGGATGATACCACGCTCCAGTTACCGCACCTGCGCATCCCCCTGGATCCCGGTTTTCTTGATGCCATCCTGACGGATACGGTTAACCTGCAAAACCAGGATTCACTGAATGCGGTGTTCAATGGCCTCAATATCCGGATGTCCCAGCCTGCGAACACGATGCTGAGCTTCAATCTGAAAGGGTATAGCGGTGTGACCGTGTTTTACCGGATTGACGGGGAAAGGACTGCACAGTATGATTTCGAATTTGGTTTTACCACAGTGACGACCATGCACCAGGAGCATAATTACACAGGGAGCTTCGTGGAGCCATTCATCGAAAACCAGGAACTGGGAGACAGTCTCTTTTTTGTCCAATCCATGATCGGTTTGAATGCCCACATGAATATCGACCATGCATCGTCCCTGGGCAATGTGCTGATTAACCATGCAACGATTGAAATGTACGGGGTCCAGCTGGATTTCGACGATGGGGAACTTTACCCGCCGATCGACCAAATGGTGACACTCGATGTCAATGATGATGGCGAGGTGGTCTATTCTACCGATGTCGTGCTTCCGCTGTCTGCAGATCTGCTGGTAGAAATATTCGGAGGGAACGCTGGCGCCCCCCTTGCTGAAAATCCACGTATCCGCAAATACGAGATGACCGTGACGTCACAGGTCCAGGATATTTTCAAGGGGAAGAATGACAGGATTGTATTCGCTTCGTTCCTGAAGACAAACAGGGCAAACAGGGTCGTCTTTTTAGGCCCGTCGAACAGGGAATATCCGCCGCGACTGAAACTCGCGTATACGATTGCCCCCTGATCCAAAACACGTACCTTCATGAAAACCCGAAATCAATTATGTGTGGCATTGTAGCATACCTTGGCGATAAACACGCCTATCCAATACTGGTTGAAGGGCTCCACCGGCTTGAATACCGCGGCTATGACAGTGCTGGAATCGTGTTACTGGATGACGAGATCCATTTAGTCAAAAAAAAGGGAAAGGTCAGGGATCTTGAGGATGCAGCTGGAGGGACCCCAAAAAGAAGTACGATCGGCATCGGACATACCAGATGGGCCACGCACGGGGAACCGAATGATGTCAATGCACATCCCCACCTTTCCGGAAACGGCAGGCTCGCGCTGGTGCACAACGGGATCATTGAAAACTATGCGATCCTGAAAAAGGCACTCGAACGACTCGGGCATACGTTTGTGAGCGAAACGGATACGGAAGTCTTTGTCCACCTGATCGAGGAATACCAGACCAGGGACGGCATCTCGATCGAGGAAGCGGTGCTCCAGGCACTCAATCGTGTCATCGGTGCCTATGCGATTGTCGTCGTGGATAAGGAGGATCCGGACAAACTGGTCGCGGCACGGAAACAAAGCCCGCTTGTCGTCGGTGTGGGGGATGATGAGTTCCTTGTCGCATCGGATGCCTCGCCGATCGTGAAATACACGAACAAAGTTGTTTACCTGAATGACCATGAGCTGGCGATCATCACGAGGGACGGCAACCTGAACATCAGGGATATTGCGAACAACCATGTGGAACCCAGGGTCGAAGAGATCGACCTGAAGATCGAGGAACTGGAAAAGGAAGGATATGATTTCTTTATGCACAAGGAGATCCACCAGCAGCCACAGACCATCATGGATTGCATGCGCGGGAGGCTGAATGTGCAAGAGGGCTGGATCAAGCTTGGCGGTCTTGAAGAATATAAAAAGCAGATCCTTCAGGCAAATCGGATGATCATTGCTGGCTGCGGTACCTCGTGGCATGCGGGACTGATCGCGGAATACCTGTTTGAGGACCTTGCCAGGCTGCCGGTAGAGGTGGAATATGCTTCCGAGTTGCGTTATCGAAACCCCGTGATCCGGGAAGGTGACGTCGTACTGGCGATCTCCCAATCCGGGGAAACCGCGGATACGCTCGCAGCCCTCAAGCATGTGAAGGAAAAAGGCGCTACGATCTACGGGATTGTCAACGTGGTCGGTTCCTCGATCGCCCGCATTACACATGCCGGATCCTACATCCATGCCGGGCCTGAAATCGGTGTCGCATCCACGAAGGCCTTTACGGGGCAGGTGACGCTGCTTTCCCTGATGGCCCTGATGATCGGCTATGAAAGGGGGACAATCCCATTGACGAGGTATGAGGAACTGATCTCTGAACTCGGCCAGATCCCGGAGAAGGTTAGGGAGGTGCTGGCATATGAAGAACAGGTAAAATACATCGCCTCTGAAATAAAAGATACGGCGAACGCATTATATTTGGGGAGGGGATATAATTTCCCGGTCGCCCTTGAGGGGGCGCTCAAGCTGAAGGAGATCTCCTACATTCACGCGGAAGGGTATCCGGCAGCTGAAATGAAGCACGGCCCAATCGCATTGATCGACGAGAATATGCCCGTCATCGTGATCGCCACAAACCAGAGTGCTTACGACAAGATCCTGAGCAATGTCCAGGAGGTGAAGGCGCGCAAGGCAAAAGTCATCGCCATTACGACCAAAGGAGATGAACAATTGAAGAAATATGCTGATTACATTGTAGAGATCCCCGAGACGATGGAGCCTTTCACTCCCTTGCTTTCGGTCATCCCGCTGCAGCTCTTGTCCTATTATATCGCAGTGATGCGGGGATGCAATGTCGATCAACCCAGAAACCTGGCAAAATCTGTAACTGTAGAATAATTAAAAAGATGAGTGAAGAATCAAGTATTGGAATGGTGTACAACTCCCAGAAGAATGACCTTGTCCTGCCCGAATACGGCCGGAATTTTCAAAAGCTGGTCGAGTATTGCAAAACAATAGAGGACCCTGCACTCAGGCAGGCTTTTGCGGAAAAACTGATCGGCCTGATGGACCAGATGCAGCCTTACTACAAGAATACCCTTGAATACCAGGTGAAGCTCTGGAACCAGTTGATGATGATTTCCCATTATGAGCTGGATGTCCAGCCCCCCGAGGGATTTCACATCCGGACGCATGAGGAAAGGCTCAATCCGTCAACGATTGATTATCCCGATGGGGATAAATCCTTCCGTCACTATGGAAACCAGGTGCTGCACCTCATCGATAAAGCCATGGAGATGGAGGATGGCCCCAAAAAGCTGGAGTTTATCAATGTCATTGGTTCCTATATGAAAATGGCATACAAGACCTGGAACCGGGAGCACTATGTCAATGACGAGATCATAATCGGGGACCTGAAGAAGATTTCAAAGGGCAAACTCAATATTCCGGATGATATGTCGTTAGACTTTCTGAAGCATACCTCGAAAAGTACCCAGGGAGGGTCCTCCTCGAAGAGAAAAAGGAAAAAACCTTCGAACGGGCACCGTGGAAAACAGAAATCGAGGCGGAGGAATTAACATATTACAAATAAATATTATATTTAAGGGCTTGGTGGATAGAGATATCACATGGCCCTTTTTTAATTTGTAATTCAAATGACATGATGCAATCCGTCGTAAATTCCGCAACTATGACCTCAGAAGCTTTTGTCGTGCGTGGTGGCAAACCGCTTTCAGGTACGATCACTCCCCAGGGGGCGAAAAACGAAGCCCTCCAGGTGCTTTGTGCCGTATTACTCACAGAAGAAGAAGTCGAGATCCACAACATCCCGGATATCCTCGATGTGCAGCGCCTCATCCAGCTGATCGATGGCCTGGGTGTCGAGGTGGAGCAGATTGACAAGAACACGTACCGGTTCTGTGCCAGGCACATTGACCTGGACTATTTTGGCTCGCCGGAGTTTCAGAAGCATGCGAAGAAGATCCGCGGTTCCGTGATGCTGATCGGTGCGCTGCTTGCCCGCCTGAAGAAAGCATTTTTGCCGAAGCCCGGGGGCGACAAGATCGGCCGGCGGAGGCTCGATGCACATTTCCTCGGATTCCGGCAGCTGGGTGCGGAATTCAAGTACGATGAGGAGAACGGCCAGTTTTTCATTGAAGCGGAAAAGCTCAGGGGGGCGAACATCTGGATGGATGAGATCTCTGTGACAGGGACGGCAAACGTCCTCATGGGCGCAGTCCTGGCGGAAGGGGATACGACGATTTACAATGCCGCCTGCGAACCATATGTCCAGCAATTGTGCAGGATGCTCAATTCAATGGGGGCACGGATCGAAGGGGTTGGGTCCAACCTGCTCAGGATTCAGGGTGTTACAAGCCTGAAAGGATGTTTCCACCGCATATTGCCGGATATGATCGAGATCGGGTCATTCATCGGGATGGCTGCATTGACGCAATCCCATATCCGGATCAAGGACTGCCAGATCGAACAGTTGGGCATTATTCCCCGGGTGTTTTCAAAACTGGGGATCAAGATGGAGTTTGACAATGATGACATCATCATCCCGGAACAGGATGTGTATGAGATCCAGACGTTTATTGATGGATCCATCATGACGATATACGATGCGCCATGGCCCGGGTTCACACCCGACTTGATGAGTATTGTCCTGGTGGCTGCGACACAGGCGAAAGGGAGTGTGCTGATCCACCAGAAAATGTTTGAAAGCCGGTTGTTTTTCGTGGACAAACTGATCGATATGGGTGCACAGATTATCCTGTGTGATCCGCACCGGGCGACTGTCATCGGGTTGGAGCGGAAATATCCATTGCGCGGCATCGAGATGACATCCCCCGATATCCGGGCTGGTGTTGCACTGCTGATCGCGGCGCTTTCTGCAAAAGGGAAGAGTACCATTTATAACATCCAGCAGATCGACCGCGGGTATGAAGATATTGACGGGCGGCTGAAGTCATTGGGAGCAGATATCTCCCGCATCCAGGTCGGGCTGTAGCGGCTTATTTTTTCCGCTCGATCACAAACCTGATCAGCTCTGACATGGCGTCCCGGTAAGTGCCTTGCGGGTATTGATGCAATTGGGCTAGTGCTTTTTCCTGGTACTGATGCATGACATTTTCGGCATGGGCAATGCCTCCCTTGTCCCGGACAAATTGCATCAGTTCGCGAATCCTTTTTTTGTCCTTGTTGTGTTTTTTTACCGTTTTCATGTGGTATTTCCGTTCCCGTGCTTCAGCATTCTGCAGAGCATGGATCAGCGGGAGGGTCATTTTCTTTTCCTGGATGTCGATACCAGTCGGTTTGCCGATATCCGCCTCCCCATAATCCATCAGGTCGTCCTTGATCTGGAATGCGATCCCGATGGTTTCGCCCAAAGCCCGCATATGCTCGATGACTTCCTCATCATCAGTGACTGAGGCAGCGCCCACGCTGCATGAGGCAGCGATCAGGGATGCCGTTTTCTGGCGGATAATGTCGTAGTAGATCTCCTCCTTGATGTCGAGCCGCCGTGCCTTTTCGATCTGCAGGAGTTCGCCTTCACTAATTTCCTGTACGGCTTTTGACATGATCTGCAGCACGCGATACTGGTTCTTTTCGAGGGAGACCAGGAGCCCCCGTGCAAAGAGGTAATCCCCCACGAGGACCGCGATCTTGTTCTTCCACAGGGCATTGATCGAGAAAAACCCCCGGCGCTGGAAGGAGTCGTCGACAACATCATCATGTACAAGGGAAGCCGTATGCAGTAGTTCCACCATGGATGCGGCGACATAGGTGTTTTCATTGACGTCGCCGATCATCTTGGCACTGAGGAACACAAACATGGGCCGGATCTGCTTTCCTTTGCGCTGCACGATATAATGCATGATCTTGTCCAGCAAGGCCACGTTGCTTTTCATGCTCTCGCGGAAATGGCCCTCAAATTTTTCCAGTTCCGGAGCGATTGTCGATTGTATGGATCTCAGGTCAGCCAAATGGATTTTCTGAATGCGTCCGCAAGATATAAGAATTCTTTTTTGAAAGAGTTTTAAATCAATTCCGGAAATTCCGTTCTTTGGTTGCCATGAATGAACACTTGATCGGTTTATTCCAAAGTTTCGAGGATCTGGCAAAGGGTGGAAAATTCACGCGATGGATGCATCGTCCCATCGGATACCCAACCACAATGGGCTTTACCTACCTCGTTTTCCCATTGATCAAGCGAAAATGGAAGCGCACATGCAAAACTTTCTGGGGCGACCGCATGGTCCTTCCGCTGCCGGCAGGCCTGGATATTTTCCTGACCGGGGGAAAGGGGCATGATTCGGAATTACGGCTGGCGAACTGGATGATCCGGCATCTGGACAGGAATGATGTCATCCTGGATATCGGGGCACACCTTGGATACTTTTCCCTGCTTGCGCTTGCGGCCACAGGCGGAACAGGGGAGGTAGTCGCCTTCGAGCCAGGCGAAGAGGTGCGCGGGTACCTGGATGAAAACGTACGTCACAAAGAACGGATAAACGTCTATCCCTTTGCTGTGAGTGATGCAAACAAAAGAGTCATTTACCAGTCTCATACCATCGAAATGTCAGAGTCGAACCGTTTGGTGGAAACTGCCGTGGACCAAAGTCAATTGCCCCCTCGCACAGGTGTGAAAACAGGCTATGTGGATGCTGTTTCACTGGATACCTGGCAGGAGCATTATCCCTGCAGTCCTACGTTCATGAAAATTGATGCTGAAGGAAGTGAAGCTGACATCCTTGCTGGTGCAAAACATCTGCTGGAAACTTCCCGGCCTTGGGTGAGCATGGAATTCCATGCTTCCCAATCAGTGCGCGGTCCCTATGTCGAATCCGTGCGATTTATGGCGGGTTTGGGGTATACGGCAAATGAGATCCGGGAGAATGGAAAGCTCAAGCCTGTCCGGGATATCCTTATGTGGGCAGATCAGTTGGCCCTCGATTCGGATAATCTCGTCTTTTCTCCTTCGCCTGGTTGAAAATTGATCCACCTGAGCTCGATGGCGACCAGCATGGCAGCGATAAAGAAGAACAATGCCCCGATCTTGTCTGTCTCGATCATGTCATTGAGCAGCTGGATAAACAGAATCGAGACCAGGCTGAGCAGGATGGCCATGACAAATCTTTTCTCGGTCCTGTTCCTGGCCCGGTGATACAGTTTTTCACCTGTGAGCAGCATGGCCGAGACGAGTATGATGAAAATCACCAGGCCCGTGATCCCCTGGTCGACAGCGACCATGAGGTAGTAGTTGTGTGTACCGGATTTATCCGGGTTATCGCTGACGTATGTCTCAAAATTCCGGTCGGTAAAGCTGTGGTAGTAGTTGTAAAAATTCCCCGGGCCAAATCCTGCCACAGGAGCTTCATTCAGCATATACATCCCTGCGATCCAGCGATAGAATCGTTCCATCGTGGAGATATCCTCCATTTTGTAGGTCGCAGAAAGGAGCTTGTCAAACTGGTAATGTGTGATGGTCCGGTCGTAATCTGGCGCGAATTCAAGGTACTTGTTTTGATGAGCCATGACGCCCAGAAAAATGCCCGCAGCTACCAGGCTGCCCCCGATGACCCATTTGGTCATTTTCCATCTGACCACAAAAGAATAGATCACCATGAGCGGGAGGGTGGCATAGGCGGCCCTCGTGTAGCTGAAATATGTCCCGATGACAAGGAACCCGATCAGCGTGAACCAGATCCGCCTGCCAGCAGGGTTTTGAGCGGTCCGGGCCAGGTACCACAGAAACGGGATAAAGATGACGATTGTCGAAGCGTATGTGACGTGGTTGCGGTAGAACGGGGAGAGCACACTGTTGATGGACGCAAATGTAAAGCCCTGCCCGCTGTGCCTGGCCATGACCCAGATGATGCTGAAAACCAGCGGGATGAGGACCACCAGCAGCCATTTCCGGATGTCCTTGTCCGACCGGACAAAAAGGAACGCAAGGAAGAAGTAGGCAGCGATGTACCAGGACTTTGCCATCGCAAACTTGAAGGAGACGAGGATGTTCTCCGACTGGAGGGCCGTCAGGCAGATCCATCCGAAATGCAGGAGGAGCAATATCGTGACGGGGTGGAGCAGGTTTGTGAAATTCAGGGTCGTGATCCGCGGAATCATCCAGATAAACGCAGCCAGGATCAGGAAGACGGCAAGGGGCTCGCTCGGCAGGTCTGTACCTAATCCGCCAGGGAGGAAAAACTCGGTCGACAAGGGGATGGATGCCCACAGGATCCAGTAGATCACCTTCAGGTCAAGGAGTGCAAGGTAACCGAAAATGGCGATTACGGGCAGTCCCAACAAGTAGAGGCTTTCAAATGCGAAAGACAGGAGGATAGAGCCGAAGATCATGCCACTGAACAGAAGAAACAGGATTTTCTGCTGGCTGAGCGCATCGAATAACCCATTTCGTGCAGCATTGATATTTTTTGCCATTCCACCCATGAGCGGTTAAAAATAGGGGTTTTTCGGTACACGGGTATGCAGATGAAAAACTACATTTGCGTTCAGTTCCGGGAAAAAAGGACTTCACTGAGTGTTAGAATTATTTAGAAATAACAACTTCATTTTTACACTGCTCCTGATACCTTACGCCATCTTCCTGCGGTTCCTCCCGATCTATTTTAGGACAAATGAATCGTTCGAAGCGGAAGGGCTGTGGCTGCACTGGATGTTTGGGGAGGAAATCAGGCAAAGCATCTGGATCCAGATCATTGCGCTCCTGCTGATCTTCTTTCAGGCAGCCATGGTCAACCGGATTGTGATCAAAAACCGGATGACAAATGAATTGACGTTGTTCCCGGGTGTCTTCTACATTCTGCTCGTCTCCTTTTTCCCCGGCTACGTTGGGCTGTCTCCCATCCTGGTGGCGAATACATTCATCCTGATCGCCCTGGAGCAGATGTTCGTGAGCCACAAGAAATTCAGGACGGCAGAACATTTGTTCAGTGTCGGTTTCTGGTTCAGTATTGCGGCAATCACTTACTATGGGTATTTCCTGTTTATGCTATTTCCGCTGATCGGGTTAAGCATGCTTCGGACTGTAAAGTGGATGAACTGGCTGCAATTTCTGATTGGCCTGGTCACGCCAATCCTGATCTTTGTCATGCTCTCCATCCTCAGGGATAACCCGCCCATGATCATCTTCTCTGAATGGTGGGAGAAAAGCGGGTCATTTGATTTCTATTTTTCTAAAGACTGGCTGAGTTTCCTTCAGTTGGGATTCTTCGGGATGTGGATCCTGGCGTCTTTTCTCCAGTACAATGCCTATACCGTAAAGAAGAACATCCATGCCCAAAAGAAAATTGACCTTTGCTTCTGGCTCATGACCTTTGCCTTGATTGCTGTTTCCTTCATGTCCGATATCCGGTCAACAGATCTCGTTTTCCTCTCCATTCCGCTCAGCATCACAATTGCGATGAGCTTCCTGCGTTTCAAATCAAAAGTGTCTTCGGAGATGATTCATTTCCTGATGATCATTTCGCTATTCACGATCCAGGTCGTCACGTATTTCTAAGTGCGCGGGATCACATTGGCATCCGGACATTGAAGCAACCGGTTTTTTACATTTGCATCGGAAAAAGAACGGGGTGCCGGCTTGCTATAAAGTTGCCTGGCGGGGGAGGAAAGCTTGCAAAATGGATGCAGAAGAGAGTCGTTAAAGTTTTGTGAATGGCTGATGCAACTTTATCCGGACACGAAATTGCACGTATTTTTGAGATCGATTTGATAAAGGCAAACATTTCATAATGAGAGTATTCAGTATGTTCCTGCTGGTCATCATGACCTACACTTTCGGGAGTTCACAGATGTACGACCCGGTGAGCTGGTCGTTCAAAGCAGAAAAGGTGGACGGGGACCAATACAAGCTGATCTTTCATGCAGATATCGATCCCGGATGGAATATCTATTCCCAGTTTATAGAAGATGGCGGACCTGTCCCGACCTCCTTTACATTCGATGAGGGGAGCCACTTCGAAAAGGTGGGGGATGTGACAGAATCGGACAATGCCAAGTCTGCGATGGATCCCATCTTCGAAATGGAGGTGACCAAGTTTTCAAAGTATGCCGATTTTACCCAGTTGGCCCGGATCAGTGATGCGTCAAAACCCGTCACCGGTTACCTGACCTTCATGACGTGCAATGATGAACGCTGCCTCCCGCCCAAAGACATAGAGTTCAGTTTCATGGCACCGCAGGGTGGTGCACAGGATCGTGCTGACGCAACACATGAAGCAGTTGAATCAACCTCGCCGACCGATGAGCCTGCAGAGGAAGTGACCATCCAGCTGGATGCGGATGAGGATGCCATCATTTTGGGCGGGGATGCCCCGGTGGACGGGATTGAACAGCCCGTCACCTGGTCTTTCGGGATGGAGCGTTTATCCGACACGGAATATGAACTGCAATTCATGGCGGAAGTCGAGAAGGGCTGGCAGATCTATTCAAAGGACGTCCCGGAGGGCGGTCCCTGGCCGACAAAGATCTATTTTGACGAGAATGATGCGCTCAAGACTGTCGGAGAACCGGCAGAGACCGGAAGCAAACGGGATGAAGGGTATGATCCCATTTTCGAGATGACATTGGCGAAATTCAAGGGTGATGCCAAATGGACCCAGCGCGTCGAAGCCACAGATCCCGATATGGTCATTACCGGGGAAGTGGAATACATGACATGTGATGATGAGAAATGTATCGGTCCTCTTGCGGCCCGATTCAGCTTCGACCTTGCCAGAAACCTTGCAGTAGCTGGTGACCTCCCTGCTTCAGGAGGCGTCGATGAAACTTCCGGCGTGGATCCTTCCAAGGTGGTCAATAATAACGTGGAGAGCCTGCAGGCAACCTACCAGGATCCGATCGGGGACTGTGGTGAGGAAGAGAATGCGGCCGGGAAGGGGCTGTGGGCGACTTTCCTGCTGGGTTTTGTGGGAGGATTGCTGGCCTTGCTGACTCCCTGTGTGTTTCCGATGATCCCGCTGACGGTCAGTTTCTTCACCAAGGACACAAAACGGAAAGGCTGGGTAAATGGAGTGCTCTATGGCCTGTCCATCGTGTTTATCTATGTTTCCCTCGGTATCCTGCTGACCGTTGTTTTCGGTCCTGATGTCCTGAACAGGTTGTCCACGAGCTGGATTGCAAATACGATTTTCTTCCTGATCTTCATGTTTTTTGCCTTCTCATTCTTTGGCTTTTATGAGATCACACTACCCAGCAGCCTGGCCAACCGGAGTGATTCGATGGCAGATAAAGGCGGCTTGATCGGGATCTTTTTCATGGCCTTTACGCTCGCAGTTGTCTCTTTTTCATGCACAGGTCCCATCATTGGGTCAGCCCTGGTGGCTGCCACATCAAAAGGGATGCTCGGCCCGGCTATTGTGATGCTGGGTTTTGCACTGGCACTCGCCATCCCGTTCGGCCTCTTCGCGGCTTTCCCGTCATGGCTGAACAGTTTGCCCAGGTCGGGTGGATGGATGAACTCGGTAAAAGTGATGCTGGGATTTCTCGAAGTTGCGCTTGCATTCAAGTTCCTATCGGTGGCTGATATGACCTCCCATTGGGGCATCCTGAAATATGAGCTTTTCATGGCTATCTGGGTGCTGGTTGCCATTGGGATGGCACTGTACATGTTCGGGCTGATCAAGTTCCCGCACGACAGCCCTGTGAAAAAACTCAATGCCACACGCTGGATATTGGGCCTGGGGATGACAGCTGTTGCCATTTACCTGGCATCCGGTTTCATGCTGAACGAGAAGACCCAATCCTACGATGCCCTGAAGGCGATGAGCGGGCTCGCTCCTCCGGCCAATTATAACTTTTTTATCGACGCACAGGATCCGGATCCCTCGATCAAGGAAAAATACCCTTCATTTTCCAAGTGTGCGAACAACCTCGATTGCTTCAAGGATTATTATGAAGGGGTGAGCTATGCCAGGGAAGTCGGCAAACCGATCCTGCTGGATTTTACCGGTTATGGATGCGTGAACTGCCGGAAGACAGAAGAGCATATCTGGGTCAGGGATGAAGTCTGGAACCGGATATCCGACGATTATGTCCTGGTGTCCCTGTACGTGGACGACAGGAAACCGTTAGAGGATGAATTGTACCTGCCCTCCAGTACCAGGCCGATCGGCTACATCGGGAAGGTTTGGTCAAATTTCCAGGAAGTGAATTTTCAGCAGAATTCCCAGCCACTGTACGTGCTTGTCACACCGGAAGAAGAAGTGCTGGCCAAGCCGAGGGGGTACAAGGCTGACGCCAAGTCATACCTTGACTTCCTCGAATGCGGACTGGAAACCTTTGAACAGCACAGGCAAAAGATGCTGTTAGGCAGCAAGGAATAGCAGGTAACCCGTTCACTCGTTCACTCAGGAAGCGGGTATCCTGATCTTGTACGTTTTCCGTGCCGTGTTGGTCAGGTTGGAATCGATCAACCAGGGATTGTACACCTTCAGGATGCGATAATTGGTCCTGTGCGCAAGGGCAAATTCCCCCCAGCTTGATACGGGGCCATTAACTTCCACAACCGTATAGTTATCGAGTGGCTCGTATAACTGGTCCTCCTCGATCTGAAAACCGAATTTGACAGGATCAGAGAGGATCTCCTTGATGGCCATGATGCGGAACACATACCTTGACGTTTCCTCATTTACATTCAGCTCATAGTAGGAATTCGCCTTCTGTTGCTCCATCAGTCTTTTCAGGCGGTTGATGCCCATGTTGTATGCAGCCGCCACAAGCGTCCAGCTTCCCAGCTGTTTGTAATTGTCATTCAGCAGTTCACAGGCTGCCTGGGTGGATTTTTCCAGATGGTACCGTTCATCGACCTCGCCGTTGATCTCAAGGCCATATTGCTGGCCTACACTTTTCAGGAATTGCCAGTATCCTTTAGCGCCTGCAGGGGAAGCCACATTCTGCAAACCGCTTTCGGCAACCGCCAGGTATTTGAAGTCATCGGGGATGCTGTTCTCCTCCAGGATCCTTTCGATCACCGGAAAAAACCGGTTGACCCTTTTGATATTCAGGATCGTACTGCTGTGGTAATAGGAATTGACCGCCAGTTCCCTGTCCAGGCGCTCGATCGCATCGAAATTGTCCGCGGGGATGTCCTCTCCTGCGAATGCATGCTTTTGGGCACTGATATCAATTGACCTGATCACCTGGGGCAGGCTGTTCTCTTTTGCTTCAACGGAGACCGCTGCCCCGCCTTCATCCGTGCTGTTGTTTTTCGAGTTGGAATTGAAGGAAACAAACAGGAGAAAACTCAGCATTGCAGCAAGGGCTACTGTGTAGAGAGAAAATAGTCTTTTCATTTTTTTATCTTATTGGAATACAGGTATACATATATGCAATAATGATACCATGTGTATAATTCTGGAACGGCTGAACGCACAGGCAAAATAGGCAAATCCTTCCTCTAAGTCAAGCGACGAATTGAGACCAGCGTTTATTTGGCTTCCCGTGGTTTTTTATAGACGGGGACCGTACTGCAGGGTTCGCCGTACATAATGGACCTGGCATGCGGGAGGAGGCCTTGTGTCGCGGCAATATATGCGTCTTCCGGGATCTGGTAGCCTTCGCTGCATCCTTTGAGGATGACGCGCTGGTCCTGGTAGGCAGACCAGTCAACAGCCTTCAGCGCCGATACCAGGGCAGCTGCACGGTACTCTTCTTTCGTGCCAAAGTAAATCTCGCTTGCAAAGGGATAAGCATGCATTGTGATGAGCATGTAGGCCCATTTCGCAATGATGGCGTCTGTACTGCAGTGGACACAGAGTACCTTGCCTTTTGTACCTGACCAGTCGAATTCTTTCATGCTCTGGCGGAATTCCTTTTCCCTGAGCAGGAGGCCCTTGAACAGGAATTCCTTCAGGTCAATTTCTGTGAGTTCTGCCTGCGGGATGAATGTTTCAAGCTTGATGGTCTTGAGCCCGCTTGCCGCGATCCTGTTTACGAGTTTGTTTTCTTTCGTTTCTGCCATATTATTCTGATTCATCGCTCGACTGGCCGAATGTATCGGTAACGGCTTCCTCGAGTGGTGCAGGTTCTCCAATTTCATTGGTCGGCGGGGCGAATTCCTTCAGTCTCGGGAGATCGCTCATGTCTTTCAGGCCGAAGTAATGCATGAACTTTTCACTTGTCCCGTAGATCAGCGGGCGCCCAACCTGGTCGCTCCGTCCTAATATGGTAACCAGTTCACGGTCCAAAAGTTTTTGAATCGCATAATCACAGTTTACACCCCTGATCTGTTCGATTTCCGGTTTTGAAACGGGCTGCTTGTAGGCAATGATGGCAAGTGTTTCCATGGCGACCCGGGAGAGCTTCTTGTTTGTGATCTGCTTGAGGTAATTCCCGACAGTATCGTGATAGGCCGGTTTTGTGAGAAACTGGTATCCACCTGCAATTTCATGGATCTCTATGCCGAATTCACCTTCCGAAAATTTCTTTTTCAGTTCTTCGATCACTTCGCCAACAATGTCAATTTCAATGGAGGCGTCGAGTGTATTTTCCAGCGTATACTTGATCTCCTCCAGCATGATCGGGCCGTCGGCTGCAAAGATCAGGGCTTCAATATATGGACCGAGGTTTTCCAAATGACTGCTTCATTTTTTAGCGCACCAAAGGTAATGAGATTTCAGCATCGAGGGCAACCGCAACCTGATTTCACGTCATGAAATGTAATGCGTAACGAAATACACGAGGAAGCTGATGGCCACGATCATTGCGAGAATAATCACAAAAAGCTGGATCATGTGGGTACGTTCCCGCTTTCGCCTCCTGTGGTTTCTCGGAGTGTCCGTTTTGCGGTCTATTTCGAACCCATAGGAAAAAATATCATCTTTTCGCTCGATATGGATGTCAAACAGCTCGTCATTGATGAAAAATGAATATTTCTTGTCCTGGAGTACATTGAAATCAATGACGAGGATCCGAGTGTTGCAGTAGATCAGCAAATGGCCTGAATGGTCGCCATGGAACAGGCCAACCTGATGGCTGGTTCCATAGTCATCCACATATGTCCAGGTCATTTGACTCATCAGTACGCTTTGAAAAGAATGCAGGGATGTACTTAAAATAAGGAATGGGGGATGGATATTGTAAGCTGGGTTAAACTTTAACGAAAGGGGAAGGCTAAAAAAGAACAGGGTGCCGCGGGAAAGGCTTCCCAAGCACCCTGCATAACCCCAAAAAACCAATTGAAAACAATTCTCTTGAAAAGTGCTATGTGACTGACCGGGTCAATAATTATTATGTGTATAGCTCCCGGTCCCTGGTTTTCAGGATTTATCCTGTATATGCAATATCAGCAGCAAAAATAAATAATATTTACATAACTGCCTTTGTGATATCAGAACGCAAATAAAAACAAATTGTTCTTAATTTGAGTGTCCTTCTCCGATCAAATACGGAAAATTAAACCGGTTTAGCAAATCTTTAACATAATTGTGCCTGACCGGTTATCTTTTGTCTTATGAAGAAGCTGAAAACTGTTTATATCTGTCAGAATTGTGGTGCGGAGTCCCCGAAATGGGTGGGTAAATGCCCGCAATGCGGGGAATGGAACACCTATCAGGAAGAGGT
>JARQTN010000140.1:27132-30860 GCA_029976695.1 Lewinellaceae bacterium | reverse complement strand
GAGCAGATCAAGATCAGGGCGGACAGGATGGGCATAGCTGGTGGCCATTGTGCCATCTATACGGAAACAAAAGTAGAGGACATCCTCGATGAGGCGAAAAAAGTCAGCCCGACCTGTATCATCATTGATTCAATCCAGACACTGTATACGCCAGCCCTTGAGTCCTCCCCGGGTTCTGTCACACAGGTGCGGGAGTGCACATATATCCTACAGCAATTCTCAAAACAATACCAGATCCCCGTGTTTATTATCGGGCATATCACGAAGGAGGGGAGCATCGCGGGCCCAAAAGTGCTGGAGCATATCGTGGATGTGGTGCTCCAGTTTGAAGGGGACCAGCATTACCATTACCGCATCCTGAGGGCATTGAAAAACCGGTTTGGTTCCACATTTGAAATGGGCCTGTATGAAATGGCCGGAAGCGGCCTGAGGCCGGTCGAGAACCCTTCGGAATTGTTGATCTCACAGAGCTCGGAGAACCTCAGCGGCAGTGCGATTGCGGCCACGATCGAGGGCATGCGGCCGTTCATGGTCGAGGCACAGGCTCTGGTCAGCACAGCCGTTTACGGGACTGCCCAAAGAAGTGCGACCGGGTATGACCTGCGCCGCCTGCACATGCTGCTGGCGGTCCTGGAAAAAAGGGGCGGGTTCCTGTTTGCCAACCAGGATGTGTTCGTGAATATTGCCGGCGGGATCAGGTTGTCCGACCCTGCCCTCGACCTGGCACTCGCTGTGGCCCTTGTTTCCTCCCTTGAAAACCTGCCCGTATCAAACCGCTGGTGCTTTTCCGGCGAGATCGGCCTTTCCGGCGAGATCCGGGCAGTGCAGCATGCAGAAAAGCGCATCCAGGAGGCCGCCAGGCTCGGCTTCGAAAGGATCTTTGTGCCCGCAAACAATGCCAAGGCAATCCGGGGAAAGGAGTTCGGGATCGAAATTGTCTTTATCCAGAATGTCCAGGAAGTATTCGCCGCGTTATTCGGATAGGAAGATCCGCACAACTGACAGGCTTGGTGATTTGTTACGCTGATGATGAATAAACTTGAAAAATATCGACAGGTCATCTTTTATGATGGTGTATGCATACTGTGCAACCGGTTCATCCGGTTCGTCCTGCGATGGGACCGGAAAAAGGAGATCTATATTTCACCGCTCCAGTCGGCATTTGCAGGCGCCGTGCTGAAAAACTTCGATATTGATCCGGGAAAGCTCGATACTGTCGTTTTTTATAAGAACGGAAGGATCCATACCCGCTCTGATGTGGTGTTCAGTGTCTTTCGTTCTTTCGGTTTTCCCTGGACGATCCTGAATGTCTGTGAGTTGATTCCACGAAAGGTCCGTGATGATGTGTACAATTGGGTTGCCCGCAACAGATATGGCTGGTTTGGAAAGGCGAGCGAGACCTGTCCCATTCCGGATGCAGCCCAGAAAAGGCAGATCATTCACTGATGCTTTACTGCGGATGAAAGGGGCATTTTGTTATTCCCATTTGCCAGCTCCGGGAAAATCTATCGAGCAAGTTTCTGAAAGTATGGCATTTGGCGCACAATACCCTCGTAGAAAAAGAATACTTCGCCATCCAGTCCGTGCCTTCTGTTTTCCACGATCATTTGTGATATGAAATTCGTGTCCGCCAGGTAATCTCCGACCTTGATCAGCATGCCGGGAAACAGGATGTGCCTGTTTTCGGGGCTCACCTGATGCTCGACGATTTCATGGAGTGCTGCACGGTATTTCCCGATGTCATACCGGTACACCTGGGGGATGATTTCATCGACCCACCCGTTTTGCACCCAGGCTGGCCAATCCTGCAGGTACTCTTCCAGGGACCAGGGAAAGATGCTGGGTGCCATGGATATCGTGATGCCCGGGTCAGCCTCCCTGACCTTTTGGTGCAGCCGTTCCATAAACGCATTCAGGATGTCTGCGCGCCAGCGGATCCAATCTTCGTCCTTCGGGTCATCTGGTGGATCGATACCGTTGTGTTCTGCCCGGTACATCGAAGTTGTATAGGGATCATATCCTGCGAGGGTGGGCATGGCAGGCAGGCGGTCATCCCCCTGGATCCCGTCAATGTCATAATTCCGGATGACCTCGAGGACCAGCGACAGGAGCAGGTCCTGGACCTCCGGGTGCAGTGCATTCATCCACTGGAAGTTGTTTTTCGTGGCAATCCGCCCATCCCTGTCCAGGGCGGCCCACCCCGGGTGCTTTTGCAGGATCGGCCCGCCCGTCGGGTCTGCATATGCACTGGCAAAGCCGAACTCAAACCACCCGATGACCCTGATCCCTTTATCGTGTGCATACCTGATCAGCGTATCCAGCGGGTCCCAGCCGGACACCCTCGGATCGATCGATTGCCCGGTGAGTTCCTCCATGACCTTGCTCGGATACATGGTCATTCCATTGTTCCAGGTGACCGCGTAGATGCTATTCATGCCCGATTCTGCGCACACATCAACGGCCTTTTTCAGGCTGTCCGGTGAAAACATGGCTTTGCTGTCCACGTTCGTTAACCAGTATCCCCTGGTGGCATTCGGTTTGTCCTCGGTCTTTTCAGCAAGATGGACAGTCTTATCCTGGCATGAAAAGAATAGGATAAGCATGGTAAAAAGGATAAAAGATTGCCTCTTCATTGTAGAATACAGGATAAATTCAGGGAAAAGGTAGACAATCCGGAACAAACAAGCTTTTCAAGATAGGATCAAACAATATCAGCATTCATAGGACTCGATGCAATATAGGTGTCACAGGAGCATCACCCGGGCCTCAACACTGCCGGATGACGGTCCTTCAGGCGGGTATTCCTGGAGGGGAAGCTCCTTCCCTGGCAGTGCTTATGGAGATTCGGAAGATTTTATATCCTTTCAGGCCATTCACATATGGTACCCAGCCGTATAAATAAACATTTTGCACGCCAGTTGTTTATTTCAAAAAGAATAGAATTGACATGATGCAAAATGATCTCATGCACGGAGTACATTCAGATGTGCTGGAGAAAAAGCAACCAGATACAGGATTCGACATCCATCCGGTCATCCGGAAGAGATGGAGCCCGCGATCTTTTTCAGAAAGGCCGATCACAGCCGGACAGGTCAAAGAGCTTGTTGAAGCAGCGCGTTGGGCACCGAGCTCCATGAATGAACAGCCCTGGAAGTATGCGTATGCCCTGAGAGGAACCGATGGATTTGAGACACTCCTGGATTTTCTTTCACCCGGCAATCAGCCATGGGCGAAAAATGCCGCTGCCCTCATTTTGATGATGGCCCGCACCACGTTTGCTTCGAATGGAAGGCCGAATGCATGGGCTGTCCATGACCTTGGCATGGCAAATGCCCAGCTTGTGCTGCAAGCTGCACACAGGGATATTTATACGCATCTCATGGGCGGTTTTGACAAGGAGGGCGTAATGCAATTTCTTGGCCCGGGTGAAGATATTGAGCCAGTTTGCATCGCGGCACTTGGCTACCTTGGAGATCCGGATCAATTGGAAGAACCTTATCTTTCCCGCGAACGTGCAAAAAGGATCCGTAAGCCAATTGATGAGATCCTTGTAGCGATTTAAATACCTGATATGGCAGATTCAGCATCACCTAAAACCGGATCGTGAACCCTGAAGCAGGCCATCTGGAGCGAAGGAAGCCAACCGCTGCATTTCACCTGGAAAGGATGGAATCGCTTTATGAAAAATCGGGTGGCCGTGCCGATGACCCGCACAGGCATGATTATTA
>JARQTN010000140.1:8993-27032 GCA_029976695.1 Lewinellaceae bacterium | reverse complement strand
AAAATGGAGCGCAAGAATTTCATAAAAAAGACGATTCTCGGTGCGGTCGGTGTCGCTGCCGGAACATCCGTTATGCGGGCCGGTCAGGAGGATCATAAATCGACCTATGACAAACTCATGGAACAGGTCGGATTCAATCATTTACCAAACAAAGAAGTGAAGACCATGAAAACAGTATTGCACAAGGCACACACAAGGGGACATGCCAACCACGGATGGCTGGACTCCCACCATACATTCAGTTTTGCGAATTACAGGAACCCGGAGCGCATGCACTTCGGCGTGCTCAGGGTATTGAATGACGATGTGGTGGCACCGGGACGGGGCTTCAGCACCCACCCCCATGACAACATGGAAATCATTTCCATACCACTCGAAGGCGACCTTGAGCACAAGGACAGCATGGGCAATGTCGCGGTGATCAGGGAAGGAGATGTCCAGGTGATGAGCGCAGGTACCGGCGTCTATCACAGCGAATACAACAAGAACCGGGACAAGAATGTGAAGTTCCTCCAGATCTGGGTATTCCCGGACAAGCGGAATGTGGAGCCGAGGTACGATCAGATCACGCTGGAAAACACCAGCCTGAAAAACCAGCTCTTTCAGATCCTTTCACCAAATGCGGATGACGAAGGTGTCTGGATCCATCAGAATGCGTGGTTCCACATGGGTAACCTGGACAAGGGGACTGAACTTACATACACGCTGAAGGACGCACAAAACGGTGTCTATGCTTTTGTCATCAGTGGTGAGGTCACCATCGGCGGAGAGTCCCTGGAGCAACGGGATGGTTTCGGAATCTGGGATACGGATTCAATCGGCATTCGTGCGGACAAAGATGCGAAGGTGCTGTTGATGGAAGTGCCGATGCGGCTGGGGTGATAATGGTGCACCCACGCCGAAGATTGATTGCTATTTTCGCTTTTGTGCGGGATGAAAAGCAGTCCATTCGGGAAACCAGTATATCGTCCATAAACTGTGTTTCGCAGGCTACAGAGTCTGTTTTGCATAATCCGCGCATGGCATCTGCCGCATGCGTTTCAGTGCATCAGGAACGGGATAGTCATCTGCATGCCCCAGGGTTTGATCACAAAACGGACATTGCTGGATCATGCCTGCTGAATTAATAAAAATCACCCTGTCGCCGGAAGTGCAGCCAACCTTCCTGATGACACATTCTGGATAGAGGATCACCGGGTATTTTCTGTAACCGGGTTTATGGTTGTATCTGTCAACCATTTTTTCCAGGAGGCGTTTTTGGCTTTCATCGAGCAGGACATCCTGTCCAGCATATCTGCCGGCCGCCTTTGGCTCCAGGAACTGGACAAAATGGACGCCGAGTTTTCGGGCAAGTTCAAGGTACTTCACGACATTTTTTTCTGTGGTGAATTCGCGGGTTGTGCATACCGCAAGCATCGTTCCAAGCTTCGCCTCGTGGCATGCCAGTATGGCTTTCACGGCCAGGTTGAACGCATTGTCGGATCCGCGGAATTTGTTGTGCTCTTCCGGTTCAAAATGGTCCAGGCTGACGATCACCCCGGTCAGGCCGGCCCCTTTCAGCAGGCGGGCCTGTTTTGGCCCAAGGTTGAAACCGGATGTATATGTCCAGAATGCAGCGGGCCGGTTTGCCTGGCGGATGACATGGCACATGTCCTTTATCCTGAGCATTGGTTCGCCTCCGCCGAAAAGCACCACCGAGCCCCCGTATTCCTGGTAATTTTGCACAATGCGGACAAGGTCATCCCTGCTCAGCGATTCCCGCTGGTTCAGCCTGTCCCATTCAAAGCAATGCGCACAGTTCAGTGGGCACTTGCGCGTAATATTCAGCAAGAGGGTATTGAACTGTTGATGCGCACCGGGTTTGAGCACCCTGAGCACCTCGCTTTTCAATGACCTTTCAAGCGCCCTGGACGGCCATCCCGGATTTACGAGCGACCAAAAATACCGGCCGTCGATGCGGACCATCTTCGGGTTTCTTGAAGTCTTGTAATACCTGAAATGCCTCTCTAAAATGGTCCCTGTGATTTTCACGGCCTTCGGAATCTGTTTGACCTCTTTCAGGGCAACCCTGAAAAGGGTCCGGACAACCCTGAGGATGATCCATTTGGTCTCTATCACGGACCCGACCACCTTTGAGGGCTGGCCTTGAAAAACAACATGTTCATCCAAGATTTTATCACTGGTTTTGATCATCGCTGGATTGGGTTTTAGTCAGTCGCCTGGATTTTAAATGGCCAGAGCAGCTGCAGGTATTTTTCCCTGGAGTACCTGGAGAAGTATTTCGGATTGCTGAATCGCTTCAATTGCGCAATTTCAGGTTTCCGCTCCAGCTGATGGATGGGGACATAGTAGCCCTTTGCATGCAGGAACAGTGTTTGCCGGACCCCTTCCTTTTTCCCGGGTAAGGCAAAATTCAGCGTGATGTGGTCACCCTTGTTCATGATGAAGTACGCGTTGTCTTCATCCCCTAACAACCGACTGGCTCCCGGGAGGTCGGGTTCCATTCCAATTGGCGACAGGCAGGTTGTATTAAGCTGGGCTTTTCCCGGAATGCCCAGGGATACCTTGTTGAGTTCCCAGAAATGGAATGCACAGGCCAATTTGATTTCCACCTGGTCGCCATTCGCCGCACCTTCCGGCAGCCGGACAAGCATTTCCCGTTCGCTCTTTGGCCCGAACATGCGGACCGCATCAATGAATTGCCACTGATCATCTTTCCGGATATAGACCGATAACGGGAGTCCGGAATCCCTGATGACCTGCAACCGTTCAGCCGGTGATTTCCTTGAAGCGCGTTTCCTCCAGGTGTTGAATTTATTTCCAAACATGCTGTAATAGGATTCGACGACCGCCTCCGCAAACTGTGAATTCTTTCCGGATATGATCAGGTACGGGTCATTTGCCAGGTTCCTTGTGTCGAATGTGAGGAAGAGTGATTGTTCGTCGGCATCCAGCTCATTAAATGCATAATAGGATTTATCCTGACTGGATATTTTGTCCAGGATATTGTTCCACATGGATGTTTGTGCACTGGCTGGCCTGAGTTCGTTCGCCACCGTTGCTGGATTGCCGTACTGATCCACGAGGACCTTTTCATGTACCGGATGCGCGACGGCCATGAGGCGGACCACATCTGTATACTCCACTTCATCCTGTTCATTCTGGATCCGGATCGTGCATGTATCCACATTATCCGGTATCCTGATCAACGGCAGATAGTCATGTCGTTCCAGGTTTTTGAAAACGGAGCCGCTATACATTTCACCCTCGAAAATGAAGGCATTTCCGTTTTGCGTATAGACATACGGACAAGAACTGCTTGTGCTTGGCTGGTTCGAGGGTTTTCGAGAGGGGGGGGAACTACTTCCTCCACCGTCTGCCAGGGCAAATATCCCGCATACCGCGGCGTATGTAACACCTGTAGCAATTAAAGCCCCACCATCCATTCGTTTTTCAATCCAATCAACCGATTCAACATCGTTGTAATGAAAGCGGACGGAATCCCCGTGTGTATAATGTGATAAATCTGCAATGATATTCAGGTAGATGTAATCCACAACCTCTTTCGGGGTCTCAGACATGTTGACCCGTTTGTTGTTTTTGAACATTACGGGGTACATGTGTTCTTTTGCCTGGCCCTCCTGAACAATTTGAGCTGAAAATTGATCCATATTGAATGAAAGGCCCCTCAACTGGATAACCTGATCATCCTGACGCAGGAAATAAAGTTTTTCATCTTTTTCATTTTTGAATGTTTTTGAGTTCAAAAATTCTGTAGCCGTATCTTCCTTCAGCATGTACTTGCAGCCGGACAATACAATCAGGATGATTCCCAGCAAAATTGCAGCAAGGGTGTTTGGGTGTGAATGTCTTTTTTGAAAAGTGTTCATAGTTGCGTTTTTTGATATTCAGAAACAATCACCTTCCATATCAGCCAGTCTGGTCCCTGTCATCTTTATGAAAAGGAACAATCCGGATGACACGTATCCGGTGGCTGGTCGATCCCACCAGTATGGCGGGGTCGTTCAGGGGGTTTTATCAAATTCAGCGGGTGCTTATCCGAATCCAGTTTCTTCATGTATCTGTCACATCTCGAGCTCGCCGTGGATGAGGAGTTCAATGAAGCCTCCCACGATTTTGCCCACTACAGCCCATCCTTTCATTGCATTTTTGTGCCTTTCCAGGACAATTTTCCTGATTGATTTATGTGGAACCTCGATCTTGTCTGCGTATGGATTTTCTAAGCTCACATGCAGGTAGATATGCACCTCATCCAGTTCTCCGGGCCATTTTGATTCACGGGGCAGCCCTGCATAATTCCTGATGGATTCCGGCATGTCCTTGGCTGAAGTGAGCCGGGCGGAAAATCCAGAATTCGTGCCTGTTGCATAATGTACTTCCTTCTGAATGCCCCGCCAGTGCAGGAAATACCTGTTCATCTCCTGCTTTTCGTTCACCAGCTTCGACAATTTAGGTTTGATGGAATTGCCGGAATACTCACGTTGAGCGGAGCAGGACATAAATAGGAATCCTGATAACAGCAGAAGGATCAGGCTGATTGGAGCTTTCCGGTCGATATGTCTCGATGTTCTCATGCCAAAACGTGTTGTGTGTCCTGCGTGATCCTCAAGTGATCCACCTGGCGACATCTCCGTTGCCAGATTCGGATTGTTCTTTTCAATTTCCTCCTGTTACCGATACCTGTCAATGATCCTGCTCATGCAAGGATGTGATGCCTGCATGATGCTTCGATTTGAGCCAGCCCTGTGTATGCGCCACATTTTACATGATATGCACTGCTCCCACCCGGCAGAAAGGGATTCGTTTCCATTGAAGGTCCCCCTTATCGGTTTTGACCCATCAGTATCCATTATCCAAATCATCAAATGCTCAGGGTTACTTTTCCGGTTTTTTATCATGAATGGATAAAGGGTCATACCACGTTTTGAGCGACAGGATTTGATCCCTTGACTTTTCAGGTACAGGATGTGCTTGTTGCATTCATTGAGTGCAGATTGATAGATCAAATGAATTGAAGTGCATTTCTTTGCAGGATCAGCACTGGGGTGTTGAAATCAGAAATTAGAAGTGTTCCCTGCACATCACCTGCGCAGAAATATTATTTTTATAGAAACAATACATACACCAATGTCCAGATTTTTCCTGCTCTTTACCCTTGTTTCGATCATTTTCATATGTACATCCTGTGAGACCAGTCGTCCGTTTTATGAAAAGAATGCGCGTAACTGGCAGTCAGAACAGCTCCCCGATGAGAAATTTCTTTCCCATACCGTCTTCCTTGTAGGCGATGCTGGGGAACCTGAACTCGATCCGCTTGAGCCAAACTTCATGCTGCTGAAAAAACACCTTGAGGAAGCGGGGGAGCAAAGCACCACGATCTTCCTGGGGGATAATATCTATCCCAATGGGCTGGTACCGGAAGATGATCCACGCAGGGAAAAAGCGGAGGCCTTCCTCAATGCCCAGCTTGACCTGCTTATGGATTATGCAGGTGAGGTCTATTTTATCCCGGGTAACCATGACTGGAATAAAATGTCGCCCGGCGGGCTGGCAGCCGTGAAGAGGCAGGAAAGGTATATCGAGGACTACCTTGGCGACAAGAGTACTTTCTATCCAAAAGATGGCTGTGGAAGCCCAAAGGCCATTGAAGTGAACAAGGACCTGACCATCATCCTCTTTGATTCGCAGTGGTGGCTGCATCCATGGAACAAGGAACCCGGGATGCACAAAGGCTGCAAGGTAGAATCATGGGAAGAATTTGAAACCGAGCTGGCCGAGCTGATCGATGAATATGACGACACGAACATGCTGCTGTGCATGCACCACCCGGTCCATACGCAGGGATCGCATGGCGGGTATTTCCCGATCAAGGAGCATATTTTTCCATTGACCTATCTGTCTGACGGGCTCCTCATCCCGATCCCGGTGCTGGGTTCGCTCCATCCCATGGTCCGCTACCTTGGGATATCCAGGCAGGATCCCAGCCACCCGGTCTATGATGCACTGATCAAAGTCGTCAATGAAGCGACCGACAGAAAGACGGACATGGTCATTGCAAGCGGGCATGAACACAGCCTGCAGTATTTTTTTGAAGATGAGAAGCACTATATCGTCAGTGGTTCCGGATCCAAACCCTCTTATGTGAAGAAAGGACAGGATCTGGGGTTCGGCTACGAGAAAGAGGGATTTGCAAAGCTGTATTATTACAAGGATGCATCTGTCTGGGTGGAATTTTATGCAGCAAGCCCGAAAAAGGGGAGGGAGCACCTGCTTTTCCGCAAAAAGCTGAAGGATAGCAGGCTTAAAGCGCAGGAGGTGCCAGATGCGGAGTTTGACGACGTCCGCGGAGGAATCCCCGACTCACTGGATTATGTGGCCGCTCCCCATTATGCGGCTGGCAAAGGAAAGCAGATGTTCCTGGGGCGAAATTACAGGGACGCCTGGGCAACAGCCGTGAAGCTTCCGGTCATGAATATGGATACTGTGATCGGCGGGTTGGTCCCGTTGAAAAAAGGCGGGGGGCGCCAATCCAAGACCATGCGCCTGGAAGGAAGCGACGGGAAACAGTATGTGCTGCGCGGGGTTTATAAGGATGCGACACTTACCCTGCCTTCGTTTGCGCAGGGGACCCTGGTTGATTCGATCTTCCAGGATCAAATGTCCATGGATCATCCGTATGGCGCCATGATCATTCCCCCCCTTGCTGATGCCGTGAATGTCTACCACACAAATCCAAAGTTCTATTACGTCCCCAGCCAACCACGATTGGGTGAATTCAATGCCGAATATGGCAACAAAGCCTACCTTTTTGAGGAACGGCCGGCGAAAAACAGGGAAGATGTCTCAAGTTTCGGCAGTTCGGAAGACATCGTTTCATTCAGGGAGATGCTGAAAGAAACGCGTGCAGAATATGACCATTTGATCGACCAGGATCAAACTTTGCGTTCACGCTTGTTCGATATCCTGATCGGGGACTGGGATCGCCATGATGACCAGTGGCGATGGGCCACGTTCAAAGAGGATGGAAAGACCATGTATCACCCGATACCCCGTGACCGCGATCATGCCTTTTTGTCCTTTAGGGGTTTCCTTCCATGGCTGGCGAGTAGGAAATGGGCGGCCCGGCAGCTGCAGTCATTTAATCACGATTTTCATGACATCCGGGGATTGTGCTTCAATGCGAGGTTCTTTGACAGGCATTACCTGAATGAACAGGACCGGGATGCCTGGATCAGGGCTGCACAGCAAATGAAGGAGCAGATCACGGATGAAGTGATCGAAACCGCTGTGCGTCTCTGGCCCGAACCGCTATATAAATTGAATGGCGCGGAGATCATTTCCAAACTGAAATCCAGGCGTGCATTATTACCAGAGGTCGCCGCTGAATACTATGATTTCCTGGCGCGTGAAGTCGATATCCCGGGCACCAATGAACAGGACCGCTTTGAAGTCACGCGACTGCAAGGCGGGAAAACCCGTGTCCAGGTATTTGCACTGGAGGATGGTGAAAAGGATTTCATGTGGTACGACCGGACATTTGACAAAAAGGAGACGAAAGAGATCCGGCTGTATGGATTGAAAAAGGATGATGAATTTATCCTGTCAGGTTCTTCGGGGCCCAATTCCCTCATCAGGATCATTGGTGGCTCCGGGGAAGACCTGGTGCAGGATGAATCCTCTGTGCGCGGTGGGAAAAGGACAAAAGTGTACGATGCTGCTCAGGAAGCCAATATCCTTGAACTCGGAAGGGAGGGGAAGGACCTGACAAACAATGCACCATATGTGAACCGGTACGACCGGAAGGAATTCAAATACCCGAAGACAATGCCATTGATTTACCCGGGAATCAACCCGGATGACGGTTTCATCCTGAATGCAGGCTTCATCCGCCAGTTGTATGGTTTCCGGAAGGACCCGTACAAGGTACAGCATAATGTCCTTGCCGGCTATGCATTTGCGACCGGAGCGGTGAGCATCAGGTATCAGGGGGACTTTATCGGGACGGTCGGCAAATGGGACCTGGGCCTGGAAGCCGGTTACCGGGCGCCCAGTTACACGGATAATTTCTATGGACTCGGCAACAATACAGAGAACCTGTTTACAAACCGGGAGGAATTTGACTTTAACCGGATGCGGTACGGACAGATCCTCCTGGCAACAGCGCTGAAAAGGCGGTTTGCACTCAATACAATGAGCTTTGAAACAAGGCTCTACTTCACCCAGACGGATGTGGAACGGACCGAGGACCGGATTTCTGCACCTGAGTTTGATGACCTATCCGGCCTGGCTGATGCGGACTTTGAAACAAAACAATATGCTGGCCTCCAGGCCGCTTTCAATATTGACAAGGTGGATAAGACCATGTTCCCGACAAGGGGACTCCGGTTTAATATGCTCGCCGGGTGGAACCTCAACCTGAAGGACACAGAGCTTGATTATTTCAATTTCAGCACGGACCTCTCGGTGTATTACCAGCCCTTATCACCTTTTCCGCTTACCCTGGCTGTTCGGGGAGGATATGCCTCAAACTCGGGTGAATATGAGTTCTTCCAGGCCAACTACCTGGGCAGGAACAGAAACCTGAGGGGCTTTCGCGGAAACAGGTTTGGTGGAGACCAGGCGATGTACGGGAATTTTGAAGCCAGGCTGAAATTGTTCAATATCAGGAGTGTGGTGTTGCCTGGGGAATTTGGCGTCAATGGCTTTTACGACATTGGAAGGGTATGGTATGATGGCGATCCCGAAACGGATGAATTCAATGAATGGCACCAAGGCTGGGGTTTCGGTGTTTTCTATTTCACCTATGACCTCATGACGATTTCAGCCAGCATTTCCCAGTCAGAAGAGCAAAGCTTCTTTGAAATGGGATTAGGGTTTTTCTTTTGAGGATGAATCGGAAACAGGTTGTTTTTTTCGAGTGAATGGATGATCCTGAAATTCTTTCACACGAATTCATCATCGCCTGCTTCCAGGTCAAATTTCCTTTCCCTGCCATACATGACGGTGGCTACGATTTCCTGGTCACTGACAGAATCGATGCGTACCGGTGGATTCCCGAATTGCATGATATACCTGGCCAGTGCGTAGTTGTTTGAAGTGCCGACAAACTCGTCTTGCAAGCTATCCTCATACAGGTAGGCCCTGATCTCAAGGGTGCCTGTTTTGAGCCACAGCTGAAGTTGCTGTCCCATATATAGATCTGTATCGATCCCGCGGGTCCTGTCCAGGATGATCTGCCTGGGTGGGTCTGGTGCGCCTGCGCCGGTTTTGGCGAGGATATTTCGAATAAATTTTTTCATGTCGTGTTAATGGATCATGTTGTTTTCATATTAAGGACAAGATAACGACCTGTTGTCGGCATTTAAAATAAGGATCATTCGGGAATGATGACCATTCATTTCCATAAATACCCGCATGTATGAGACAAATTTTTTGCTGGATTTACTTTTTGGTTTTCACCTCCTCACTTTCAGGGCAATGGGTGCGCCAGCATCCTTTTCCGGAATTGGAGACGATCAATGACATCGTTTTGGGAGATCATGGCGCCGGATTCGCAGTCGGTGATCAGGCGGTGTTGTTCGTGACAGCGGATGATGGCGATCACTGGTCATGGCAGGAAGTTCCCGGCATTGAATGGGATTTTCTGGATGTTGAGATCCTCGAAGACCAGGGCCAATCCATTGTATTGATTGGGGGGAAAGGATTGCTCAAGTCAACAGATGGCGGGGAATCCTGGGAGGAACTTGAAAGCGCGCCTGCGGACGTGATCGATGTCTGTATCGCAGGTCCGGAGGTTATTCTGGTGGCGACTACCCTGGGTGTCTACAAGTCAGTGGATGGAGGGGAAAACTGGGACAACCTCGATGTGCCGGTCGTTGCCATTCAGGATGCGCATATTTTGAATGAGACGCACACATGGATTACAACGATCCTGCCCGAGGAGGTTTGGAGGACCAAAGACGGTGGGGCGACATGGGAAAAGAATACAGATGTCACCCGTCATGACCTGGTCCATTTTTTCAGTGAAAATACCGGTCTTTTGCTTGACAACCGGGATGTCTACCGGAGTTTGGATGGCGGGGATTCATGGGAACTCATCAGTGACAACGGGCTGCAGAGCAATGCGTTTCATATCGATTTCGGATCGGACAGCTTGCATGTGTTTGCTGCACTGAACGGTGGAAGGATCAATTACTCAACGGATGGCGGAGTCACCTGGGAAAGGGTTACCCTGGCCGGATTGCTTTTCGGTCTCCCGCGCAGTGTACATGCAAGGAACAATGAAGAAGTGCTTTTTGGCGGGGCATTTTCATCGATCCTGAAGAGTCCGGATCAGTTCCAGACGATCGAAGAAACCACAGCTGGTCCGCAGCGGTCAGTTACAGATGTAGATTTTATCAGCCCCGGTGAAGGGTATGCAGCCGGCAACTTTGGAGTGCACCTCCAGACAGTGGACGGTGGACAAAACTGGATCGGATTTGAAACGGAGCAGCGCAACTTCCTTGCGATCGATTATGTCGATCATGAAAACATCTGGGCCGGATCGAACCAAAGGATTTTACATTCGGTTGACGGGGGGCTGACCTGGGCCGAATCCCTTGTGCTGGCCAATTCAAATATCCAGGGTGTCAAAGCGGTAAGCGATGATGTGGTCATCGGGATCAGTACCTCGGGTATCATTTACCGGACGGATGACCAGGGGATGAACTGGGATACCGTATTTATTGATCCCGGGGATAATAGTCGGCTGCAAGACCTTGAATTTTCTGATACGCTGACCGGATATGTGTCTGGATTCAATGGCCGGTTGTTGAAGACGACCGATGGCGGCATCTCATGGAATCAATTGGTCCCTCCAGTGGAAGGCCTGCAATATGAAGATCTGGCATTGTTGTCGCCTGATGAATGCTGGCTCGTTTCCTCCAGTTTTGTTGACAGGATGTGGCACTCTGCGGATGGTGGTGTGAGTTGGGACACGCTTCAGTTGCCGGCATCTGAATTCTGGACAGGGGTCCATTTCATCAGCCCGGACACGGGTGCGATCGTCCATCGCGGTACCGGTCGCGGAGGTGTTTACCTGACCTTTGACGGGGGACAATCATGGCCGGCTGTGCAAACCACGGATTTCCCATATACCGGCGTGACCGGGCAGACCGGTCCGAATGCCGGTATCTGGATCTATGGCAGCAACGGGAATATTGAGGCCCTATTAAACTGTCCCTCTTTGCCTGCCATCAGTAACCTCATGGTTGAGAAGATCACACCCTGCCAGGGGGATACCATCCGTTGCCAGGTCCAGGGGACAAATATCGACACATACCAATGGTCTTTCCCGGCGGGGTGGGATCCGGTTGGTCATGTGGATACATCAACTGTCCTGGTAGCCGCGAACGGTTCTTTCGGGTTTATTTCCGTCCAGGGGATCAATGCCTGCGGGGCCACCAGTCCCCTCGATCAGCAGGTGAGTACTTTCGTTTTGCCCGAACCCTCGATCCAGGTAAGCAGTGACACGATCCTTGAAGTGGATACCGAGGCGGATGGGTACCAGTGGTACCTGGATGGCTTGCCCATCGAGGAAGCAACAATGCCTTTTCATATTGCCGGTGTAAACGGGAATTATGCCTGCCAGCTCTTGTTTGATATCGGGTGTGATGTGTTTACGGATACTGTTGAGGTATCCATGGTTACAACGGGTATTGAAGTATTGCCCGTTGGCCTAATCAATGTGATGCCGTTGCCAGTGCAAGACTATTGCAGGATCGAAAGCCAGTTGGAGATAAAGGAAATCCGGATTTCAGATATCCGGGGCGAAACCCTCATGCGTTTGCCGTATTCAACCGGTGGATTGGACCTCGGCCATCTCCCTGCAGGGATGTACATACTTGTATTTGCAACTGAACATCAGCAGTATGTGGTCAAGGTGCCGGTAGTGGATTGATATCTTGTGAATGAATTCATGGGAATGTTGCATCGGGAATTGATCAGCATGGTGGTAAAAGAAGAAACGAGCAGAATTCATTCCGCTCGTTTCTCCGAATATTTAATCAGTTCCTTGTAAACTGAATCTACATCACAATGCTTAAGGATTCTGATCTTCCGGTCCGAGGTTCGGGTTGGCATCTATCTCTGCCTGCGGTATCTTGAAGACCCAGTCCGTATTCACAGAAGGCCGGTCCTGGTAAAATCCGCTTTGATACAATACCTCGGAAGCTCCGGAGCCTCCATCGGCTGCATGGTCGATGGGATCATCCCAGCGGATCTTGTCCTGGAACAGGAAGCCTTCTCCCCACAATTCGAGGCCACGCTGGAACTTGATATGATCCATCATGGTTTCCTGCGTACTGAATGCAGTCACGTCATATGCACTGTCCCGTTCTTCGCCCAAAGGCCTCAAAGCCTCCTGTGCACCTGCAATATCGTTCATCATCGTTTTTGCTTCCGCCTCGATCAGGTGCATCTCTGATGTACGCATGTAGATAATATCGTCCGGTTCGATGCCGCCCGGCACTTTTTGCCTCATTTTTACATGCATGTACGGATGGGTATTGTGCCTCGAAGTCCAGCCCCATGCACCTGCCAGCCTGTCGATTTCAGCTTCAAATTCCTCCTCGGTTGTATACAGAGGATTGGTATTATTGGCCCAGCCGCCTTCTCCATTTGACGCAGAGCTATTGGAATTTGGTGCATCCTTCAGGAACATATCCTTGCGGTAATCGGTATCCGGGATCTGGTCATACAACCTTCTGTCCATAAATTTCGGATTGTTCCTGTTCTGGCTGCCGTTGAACGTGTTGCACATCAGGTAGAAATAGGAACGGAAAAATGTCGTTTCGGTCGTGATCACATTACTTCCCCAGATGACTTCCGGAAGAAGTGTTGTGTTAAATCCAGATTTCCAATCATCTTCGCCCATAATTGGAAAACCCTCTCTTGCTTTGACAGCAGCATCTGCAGCAGTGGCCCAGTCTCCAGTTGCCAGTGCCATCCTTGCCTTCAGGCCGTAAGCCACATTAATGTTCAAATGTGATTTGTCAAAAGCACTACCTGTGGGTCTTGGAGAAGCATTCTCAAAATTGCTGATGGCAGCATCAAGATCCGAGGCGATTTGATTATAGACTTCCTGCACAGTCGATCTCGGCGCACTATTGAACGGAGATTCAGTTGATGACAGGATAGGCACTCCCGGATCCGATGAAGGATTTCCGATCAGGTATCCTTTTGCATAATGCTGGACCAATGACATATATGCATAAGCACGGTATGCATAAGCTTGTCCCACAATCTCTCTTAACCTGGGCGTTTCAGGCAGGGTACCCTCCGCTACCTTGTTGATAATGGTATTGGCATTAGCGATGATATTATAGCGGTGATACCATAGTATCCGTGTCGTTTGCGAAGTTTCCAGCGTATGCTCAATCCACTGTGTGACATTTTGCCAGCCGAGGTTGTTGGCCCGTGCACTGTGCAGTACGCCTCCAGCCAGGTTATCGCCCATGGGCACCCAAAAGTGCTCATTTGCACGGGCTGTATTCGCGATCGTAGACCCCCCGGGCAAGACTGTTTGCGATTGGGAGTACATCGTTCGGTGCATGCCGTTGATGATCAGCGACATGTTTGCCTCAGTGGCGAGTGCGTCTGCCGCAGAAATGGCATCCGTCGGTTTTGTTTCCAGAAACTCCTTTTCGCAGGCCGTGATCATTAAAACGAAGAGGATGAGGAATAGATATTTTGTATTGCTTAACATGGTCGATAATTTTAGAAGTTTGCATTCAGGCTGAAAGAGATAATCCGAGCCGGGTTATAATCGTTACCGGCTGGGGTTCCAGCCAAATTGTACTGTGGGTCCAAACCGTCTCTTTTGGTAATCAGATACAGGTTTTCACCTGTTACGGAAAGCCTCAAATTCTGAACCCCGATTCTGCTCGTAATGTTATTGTCGAACGTGTATCCAAAATTCACATTCCGCAACGATAAAAATGAAGCATCTGTTAAAAAACGGGTGGACTGGGTCCTGACAAGATCCACATTCCCGTTCTCCAATCTCGGTACATCTGTGATATCACCTGGTTGGCGCCATGCATTCAGGATGTCCGGATGCATTGAACGACCGTATGTACCCGTGTGCATCATGGCAGAATATCCATTGTCGAGGATATCACCGCCTAAGCCGTAAGTGATCAGGAAGTTCAATGAGAACCCCTTGAAGTAGAAGCTGTTGGAAACAGACCCCAATAAGTCAGGGATGGAGCTGGCCCCAGTGTAGGCCCTTTCCGTTTCTTCCCAGTCATTGGTCGTCACATGCGTTCCCTGGTCATCCAGGACAGGAATGCTTTCACCGTCTTCATCTATTTCATACATATAGAACAACTGGTCTCCGGTCTCAGGATCCACGCCTGCTGTATGGAGGATAAAAAAGTCATACCTGGACCTGCCTTCAGCCCATCGTTTTGAACCATTGATGAATGGATCCGGCAAGCTGGTGATCTCGTTCTTGAATGTCGATGCCTGGAGCCTGACTGCCCACCGGAATTCATTCTTCGCGATCAGGTTGGCATTCAGGCCAAGTTCCCAGCCAGAGTTATACATATCACCAATATTGTTCGGGAAGGAGTTTAGTCCGTTACTGAGCGCAATTGGCAGATCATAGAGCAAGTCTGAAGAGTTCCTTCTGTAATATTCGATGGAACCATCCAGGAAGTTATTGAACAGGGAGAATTCCAATGCCACATCAAAGCTTTCAACTGTTTCCCACTGCAGGTTTGCGTTCCCGATATCTGACCACCAGATACCCGGATTTCCCGCATTGGACGTCAGGCTGTATCTCGGTTGAGACAGGAAGAAGTCTCCAAGGTCATCGTTTCCGACTTCCCCGTACGAAGCGCGCAATTTCAACCGGTCAATGAATGAGATGTTCTGGACGAAAGGCTCCTGGTCCAGCCTCCATGATGCTCCGACAGAATAAAATGTCCCCCAGCGTGAATCCGTACTGAATACAGATGAGCCGTCCCGGCGTGCAGAAACACTCAGGTAATATTTCTCGCTGAAATTGTAGTTGGCCCTGGCAAAATAACCCTCAATTCTCTTGTCCGTGGTAAATCCGCCGACTCGTATCGGGGTGGCAAAGTTTGCGAATTCATAGATGCCTTCAGCAGTTTGGTCAATGGCCAGGGCATTGTTTTCACTGTAATTGCGGTCAAAGCTCTCATGTCCTAGCGTGATATCAATATTATGGCCACCATTAAAACTCTTGTTGTAGTTGAGCAATTGAATAAAGTTTTCAACCTGCCTCCTGAATCTATCTTCGCTATACCTTCCGGTTGGTTGGGCATCGCCAATGATGTTGTTCTCATATTCTTTCGCAATTCCTTCATTGATATCCCTTCCATAGTTTAATGTCAATGTCAGCCCGTCCAGGATCCGCATATCACTGAATAACCTGAAGCCGTAGGTGTTGCCTTTGAAGCGTTCGTCATTCAGGAGAAGTTCCTGCAGTGCATGCCGCCCCTGGTTGATGGGCCTGGAACCGATATTGTACTCTGAGTATCCTTCCCCGGCATCGAAAATCGGCTCGCCAGACTCATCAAGGACAAGGTTGCCCTGCTGGTCATTGACATATACCGGATAAATGGAACCGATGTTTTTCGCAAAGCCGAAAGGATTTACGATACTACCTGTACCCGCAGAAGTGGGACCTCTTGAATTGGAAGTCGTGATGTTTGCACTTCCACCAATTGTCCACCAGTTTTTCACATCAAAATCGGCGTTTAACCTGGTTGTAAAACGATCATATTCAGATGTCACGACATATCCGCCTTCATCGAGGTATGATGTGGAAAAGAAAAACCGGTGCCTGTCTCCACCACTTGCCACATTCATGTTGACATTTGTTCTTGAAGCCGTCTGCTCCATGACATCATACCAGTTCAGACTCTGGTAGATCACATTGGCATTCGGGTTCAGCCGGCCGTCTGTGCCAACGATTTCCCCGTTTGGCACATTGAAGGGATTATACCCCAGGTTATTGTAAATATTATCAGATGCGAAGGCGGGATCTCCTCCGCCGGCATTCGAATTTTTCAATGCTTCCCACATGGACTCATAGTATTGGCCCGGAGTCACTTCATCATACAGGGGGATCGCCCTGGATACAATACCATACTGGACTGTTGCAGATACTTTTGTCTGCCCCTCTATCCCGTTCTTTGTGGTGATCATGACCACCCCATTTGCTGCCCTGGAACCGTAAAGGGCGGTGGAAGCCGCATCCTTCAGGATGGTGATGGATTCGATATCTTCCTGGTTGATGGTTGTCAATGCACCCTCATACTGGATTCCGTCCACAACATATAGCGGTTGCGCACTGCCGTTCAAAGTTCCCACACCACGAATGATGATCCCCGGGGATGATCCCGGTTGCCCGGAAGGTGAGGTGAACTGTACGCCCGTTGCATTTCCTTCAATGGCAGCGATCGGAGAGGTCACATTCCTGATTTCCAGTTCTTTTGCACCAACTACATCTGCTGATCCGGAAAATGCTTCTTTTGTACTGATTCCGTATGCGGTCACAATCACCTCCTGCAATAATTCAGCTTCCGGGTTGAGTACCAGATCGATGACAGAACGGTCGTTGATCTCAACTTCCTGGGTGGTATACCCTGTGTAACTGAAAATTAATACATTATTTCCTTCGGGTACATTCAACGTATAGTTTCCATCAAAATCAGTGACTGTACCCGTCGCAGTCCCCTTGACAATGATATTGGCCCCGATCAGGGCTTCACCGGTCTCATCGATGACCTTACCTGTAACCGTCCTTTGAGCCATGGCAATGCCAAAGGCAAAAAACACGAGTCCCAAAGCGAGTAGAACTTTTTTCATAATTTTTAAATTTTGTTTAGAATCAATCCACTCGCAATACTGTAAGCGGTCACGAATGGTATAAATTGGACATTGAGTTACAAATAGCTACGGCAAGAACTTATAAAGAAGTTATCTGATGGGATATCTAAGAAATAAGTAAAGACCGTGTTTTCCCTGGCAATGCAATGAAATTAAGGATAGTTCTTAATTTCCTCAAAAAAATTCCAATGATTTTCCTCATGCATTCAAGCTCCCCGGAGGCGGTCTAAAATCGATATGGAAATCCTGTACTGTAAGTAGAACGTCGTGACTTTTCCATTTGTGAACGGTTTACCGGGTTCCGTTCAAAAAAAATGGATTGGTTGTGATGATGTGTGTGATAGATTCCCTCTTCCTGATCATCCGCGATTGCCCAGTTCAAGGGCGTGGAGGCAGGGATATTGGGTCTTGAATTTGCCATGGAATTCTCGCATTTGGGGCATTCGGAAAAATTGCCCGGGGTTTGTCCTTTCCCTGACTGCGAAATGAATAAAGCCTGAAAACCGGGATTGTCGAGGAGCCCAGGTATCTATGCCAGTCGCGAAAAACGCACGACTTCAGGATGGTGATTCCTCCCCGAAAGTTTTTGGGGTAACCGGCTGAGCTTACTTGCTGTAGCGAATTTTAAGTTTGTCGATGATTTCGGGGTATCTTTTTAGATTTTGGATATACACCCTGCTTTTCATTTTCTTGATGTGGGATTCAATGCGCCTTGCCTGCAATCTTGAAGCGCAAGGGAATGAGAGGAAGAGTTGCCAGGGGATACCGCTGGCGGTAAAACTGTTGGGATACAGCTTATCATTGTGCTGGTTGAGCCTTTCGGCAGGGAGCAAGTCAGTATTGCCGATATAATATCGGTCAATCTTGGGACTGTATAAGATATAAACGTGATGAGCCATGACAAAAAAGGCATGCAAAAAGCAAGCCTTGAGTAGCGTGGGGTGCCGATGATGATGCTAGTTATCATCGGGGCCTCAGGATGATGAATCCTCCCCGAAAGCTTTCGGGGTAACCAGCTGAGCTAATATTGCTTTTTCATTTTATAGAATATTTCAAAGAAAAAGCCCCGTAAAACGGGGCTTCCTGAGTAGCGTGGGGGAGACTTGAACTCCCGACCTC
>JARQTN010000140.1:0-8893 GCA_029976695.1 Lewinellaceae bacterium | reverse complement strand
GTGTGATTTTCCCCTTCCTTTGAACGGAAAAATCGGGAGGCAAATATAGGAAAATGCGCATTTATATTGCCCGATCGCAGGTGAATTTCACGCCTCGATCAGCCGATTCACTTTCACCTCAACCGATTGAAGGTTTCGGGTTGCCGGCATTTTGGATTCCAAAGATGAAACGAATATTGAGAAATCAACGAAAGTGCCGTATCTTAAGGCAATTACGTGTCCCATCAGCCTTCCTTTTATGCACAACTAAAACCAAAATGCCATGATCGTAGATCTCCATTCGCACATTTCCACAAAACCGATGTTTGTTAAGGGTGAGAAAAATTGTGAAAAAGCGTACAACTTCCTCTCCGCCCTGCCGCTTGATGAATGGCTCGCTGAGGATGCCCTGGACTCACAGTCCTCTTTGTCCCAGGTACGGGCAGGGGGAGGAAAAATCATCATCAACCCCATCTACTCCCTCGAAAGGTGCCTGGCGAGGGCAAGCCTGATCTACGGGTTCATGTCCGACCTCCTGATCTCGGATGAAAATGTGCTGCACGGGATTGCCGACGGGAAGATCATGAACTATGTGCAAACGGGGAAGGAATTCAATATGGTAAAGAAAACGCCGAATATCAACCTGCTGACAAAATCGAATACGAAGTACGATCCCAATACCGTCAATGTATTGCATGCGATAGAAGGGATACAGGGCGTATTCAATTCAGAGAATGAGTTTGCCGGGAAGTTCCAGAACCACCATTTCCTCAACAGGCTGAAACTGGTGGTCGACCAGATTGAACCAGTCTATTTCACCCTGTCCCATATGACATACAACGGCATATTCAATTATCCGTTCGGGATGAAAATGACTTCCGAAAAGAACCGTTCGTGGTTCCTGCCTTGCGACTGCGGCATAGAAGGCATCACCGGGCTGAGGAAGGAAGTGCTCGATCTGTTGCGGGGAGAGGATGTGCTGTTTGATGTCAAACACCTCAGCCTGGGCAACCGGATCGCTTTGTATGCATATGCATTGAAGCACAATATCCCGGTCATCATCAGCCACGGGGCAGTGACCGGACTGACCGTAGGTGATTTCCTGTCCCACTATGCTGCCGGGGCCTATAAAGTGTCAAGGATCAGGAACGGGAAACCGTTTCACAAGATGCTGCCGGATAAATTGATCTGTAAAACAATTATTCCCCGAAAGAAAGGAGTCTACAACCACTGGTTCAACAGCACCCAGCTCAACCTTATGGATGAAGAGATCGTGATGATCATGAAACTGGGTGGATTGATCGGGCTGATTTTCGACCGGCGGGTGCTTGGCAACGTGAAACTGAAAGACCTCGCAAATAATCAGTACCTGGACTATTTGTCCCCGGAAGATATCCCCTACATCTATGGGCACTACAATGATGTCCTTGACCAGATGGGTATGGACAGCAAATACCATCTCTCTCAATCTGCAGAGGCCATTGACAAGGTTACGTCCCACTGGGCGCATGTTGGAAATCAAATTGACAAAAAGGCCGCCAAAAGCGACAACACGGAAAAAGCGGACCTGGAGCGATTCTGCCAGCAGATTATACATATCATACAGGTAGGCAAAGAGAATGGCATTGCGAACCCGGAAAATCATATCGCCATCGGATCAGACTATGACGGACTGATCGCGGCGGTTAAATGTGCGAAAACTGCGGCGGAAATGACTTCATTCAGGGACATGGTGCGCGACGAACTGAAGGAATACAGAAAGCAGACGGGATCTGTCCTGAAGAAATACAACATCGGGGTGGACAGGCTGGTCAACGGGATATTTGGTGAGAACGCCTTCAGGTTCCTTGAAAGCAGGGGGAGGGTTCAACAGCTTATCACGTAAGCCAGTGTATCTCATTGTTTGATCCTGTTCAGCCCTAGTTTGGCTTTTTGGTGGAGGCTGCTTTCGTATGATGAGGGCTCCAGGGATAAACATAGTTCAAAGAATTCGCGTGCCCTGTCCGGATACCCTAATTGTTCGTAGATCAAACCTGACTGAAGGGCTGCGTTGCATGGGAAATAATAGTGTGTTTCCCTGCCCTCCAGAAGAGTTCTTTGATACGCCCCCAGTGCCTCCGAGATATCGCCCAGTGCCTGGTGGATGCGCCCCGATCGGTAATTGAATTCAAGCCTTTCGGGAAAATTGAGCGACTCCTGATCCAACTCCTGCAGGATTTCCAGGGCTGCCGGATAATAGCCACCATCAAACAGCAACCTTGCTTTCAGAAGTTCCGGGTTCGGCCTGTTGCCGGAATTGGCTTCTTCCAGGGCCTGTTTGTCTCCCTCGAACAGGGCTTCCCCGGAAGTTTGGATGGCTTTCATGTAACGCCCATAACCTGCGGCATCATGATGGATCAGCGCATTCCATGCAAGCTTTTGATACGCCTCCTTGATGAAATGCAACCCTTTAAAAAATTGAACATATGCCAACAGGTGCTCAGCAGCGTCCGGGTCGTTCCGGTACACTTTCGCTTTTCCGAGCATATATTCAAAATGCAGGATCGGGAGTTCACCTTCCTCAGGGTGGTAATCTTCAAGGGTTTCAATGACGGTTTCATTCGCGCCGCTGGCCTGTGCGGTATTCGCAATGGCAAACCTCAGAATGGGTGAGCTTTGCTTGCTGCCCATCCTGTCCCTGAGCAATTCAAGGCCTTTTTCAGGTTCATTTAAAAAATGCCTGAACACAAGCGCTGTGATGATCTCTGTTTCCTGTCCGTATATGAATTCAGGATGCGACCGGGCATGATCCATGACCCTGTGCAATCCATCTATCCCTTCTTCAATGGTGCCTTCAAGGCTGCTCAGGATCCTGATGACCCATTTATATTTTTTTGGAAGTGATCCAAAACCGGCCCGCATGGCGTATAAAACACGCATTGAAGCCATATGCCCGGGAAACAGCCTTTCATTTTCCTTGAGCATTTTGAAAGCCTGGTTGATCTCCCGTGCAGCCGTGTATCTTTCATCGAATTTGGCCCGCACCATTGCCCAGTGGAGCAACACCTCCGCCTGGAACTGGTAATGCTCCGGTGCGTCTTCGGGTCCCAGTTCAAGCAAGCTGAGGCGTTTTTCTTTTTCATCTCTCAATGCCTCAAAGCCATCCTTGTCCTCTGTGATATAATAGGTGTAGAAAAAGATATAATCTTCCAGGTATGGGATGACCAGGTTTTCAGGGTCCCTCTGCTTTTGGGTGAGGAGTACCTGTTGTGCTTTTTCAAGTTCCAGCCTGTTGATTTTCTTGTAGGCTTCCACAAGCTCCGGGGTCCACTGATAGTGGTATGCAAAAAGGTGTGAACAGAAAAAAAGAAAAACCCCGAAAAGAAAAAACCTTGAGATCTGTGCCCAAGGTTTTTTCTTTTGTCTCATTACTTTGATTTGGAGATCAACTCTGCGAACCGGTGAGATGCCCGATCAGGCCTCAGCCTCCTCAGCAACACCGGCAATTTCATTGTCCACGAGGATCCTTCCGCAATGCTCACAGGCGACCAGCCTTTTCCGCAGGCTGATTTCAAGTTGCATCTGAGGCGGGATCCTGTTATAACACCCGCCGCAGGAATCTCTTTCCACGGTGACGACAGCGAGGCCGTTCCTGTAGCTGCTGCGGATTCGTTCATATGCTTTCAGGAGCCTGTCCTCAATTTTAGCTTTGGCCTCTTCCGACTTTTTCAAGAGCGCTTTTTCCTCCTTATCTGTCTTTTTGATGATCTTTTCGAGTTCCACTTTCTTTGTATCCAGCTCCTTGAGCTTGGCCTCGTGTTTCTCTTGCGTAGATTTCAGGAGTTCATCTTTCGCTTCTTTTTTTACACCTGCCTCCTTGATCCGCTTTTCAGACAGCTGGATCTCGAGTTTTTGCAATTCGAGCTCCTTCGTCAGGGCATCGAATTCCCGGTTGTTTTTTACATCATCGAGTTGCTTTTGGTATCTCTGCTGGAGTGCCTCTGACTCCTTGATATTGGCTTTATGGTTGGAGATCTCATCATCGATTTTCTGAATATCTCCCTCGAGGTTTGCAATGCGTTTTTCGAGGCCGGCAATTTCATCCTCCAGGTCACTGACTTCCATGGGAAGCTCTCCTTTCAGGATCTCGATCTCGTCGATCTTGGAATCGATTTGCTGGAGTGCGAAGAGATTCCTTAGCCTTTCTTCTACAGACACTTCTTTTTTTGCCATGTTCTAAACCAGATATTTAATTGGATTTGTAATGGTTTCTGAAATACAGGCGGCAAAATTACGAAATTTATCCGTGATAATCTCATGCAGAAGTTCAGGCGTAAACTGCTCACTTTCAAAGTGTCCGACATCCGCAATTACAATTTTTCCGTCCGCATCAAAGTATTCATGATACTTGAAATCCCCGGTGATGAATACATCGGCACCGCTTTGGATGGCATCCGGGAGAAGGAATTGCCCAGACCCGCCGCAAATGGCTACCTTTTTCACTGGCCTGCCAAGCAATGCAGTGTATTTGATACATGAAGATTTCAGTCTCTGCCTGACTTGGTGCAGGAAAGCAAGTTCGTCCATTGGCTCAGGAAGTGTGGCGATGATTCCAGTACCGGTTTTGTTATCCGGAAATTCCAAACCTGGCACAATTGGTTTTTTACGCAGGATATCTATTGGCCGCAGGCCAATTTTTTCCGCGATTTTGGAATTCACACCATTCTCCAGGATATTGTCCAGGTTTGTGTGGATGGCATAGATGGTGATGCCTTTCTGTATTGCTTTGATGACAACCCGCTCCACATAATTGCTTCCGGTCAATGATTTCAGCCCCCTGAATATGATCGGGTGGTGGGCGACGATGAGGTTACAGTTCCTGGCGATGGCTTCGTCGACGATCGCCTCTGTTGAATCGAGGCAACACAGGACGCCATGGACCGGCTTATCGACATCGCCTACAATGACGCCGGCATTATCATAGCTTTCCTGCAGGGCCGGGGGCGCAATTTCTTCCAAATACTGGATGACTTCCTTGATCATCATAACTCCGGCTATTTTTCGTGTTGTTCGTTTTCCTTCTGCATGGCAATGATCCGGGACTCAATTGAAGTGGTAGAATACCCTTCCACAAACGGGATCGTAGTCACTTTCCCGCCATTTTTCCGGACAAGGTCTGCCCCAACAATATCGCCGATCGCGTAGTCACCTCCTTTCACAAGGATATCCGGTCTGAGCAATGCGATGAGATCATAGGGGGTATCCTGGTCAAATTCGACCACACAATCAACACATGACAGGGAGGCAAGTACATACATTCTTGAATGTGCCTGGTTGATGGGGCGGTTTTTCCCTTTCAGGACCCTCGTTGACCGGTCAGAGTTTACGCCAATAACCAGCTTGTCCCCCAGGTTCGCCGCTTCCTCAAGATACCTGGCATGTCCTGCATGGAGGAGATCAAAGCACCCGTTTGTAAATACGACCGCAAAACCGGCGGACTGCCACTTTTTTACAGCCTCAGCAGCTTCTTTCCAGGTCAGGATCTTTGCTTCACTCTTGTTTTTCATGCACGTGCAGGATTTACATCCCTGTTGATCAGGGGAAGTAAAATTACTGCGATTAATCCAATCGTGATATTGCAGAACAGGTTGATGGAGAAGAACATCAGGTTTGCGAATGAAAAAGCATCGTCCGCACTGATCCCGTAGATAGCCAATGCGGCAATGACCATGGCGTGGTAGGTGCCCATTCCGCCCGGGGAGGGGAATACGATGCCAAGCCCTCCGAAAACAAAGACGATCAAGGCTGCCGACAGACCCAGGTGCTGGGTCGGTACAAACGCAAAGAAGCAGAAGTATGTCATCAGGAAATACATGATCCAGATCACGATACTGTGGAAAATGAACAGGTTTGTATTTTCCAGGGACCTGATCGTTTTGAGCCCTTCGGCAAATCCGTGGATGATGTGCCTGATCCTGGTAAAGAGGCTCGATGCAAGGATTCTTTTCCTGTATTTCCAAATGAGGATCAGCAGGGCGATTCCCGCAAGCCCGATAAAAATCAGTGCCCTGTTCCAGAGGATGCTTCCTTCAAGGTTTTCACTGATGAAGCCATAGATAATGTCAAATTCGATAAAAAAGGCAAGAACGATTGCAAACAGGATACTGAGCACATCGACCATGCGATCAATGACCACAGTCCCGATGACTTTTTCTACCGGTATATGTTCATATTTGGCAATGACCCCCGCACGGATCACCTCGCCAATTCTCGGGACTCCGAGGTTGGTGAAATAATTGAGCATAATGGCCAGGAACGCATTTGCAAAACTGATTTTCTTGCCCAGTCCCCTGATCAGCATCATCCATCGCAGGGCACGGCTTATATTGCTGATCAGGAAAAGTACGATAATGACCAGGATCCACCGAAAGTCTGCTGTGGTAAAATCCAGGATCAGCTTATCCATCAGGGAGCAATCGGCTGCGACATTGCCTTTGGCAATGCATTCTTCAAGGTAGTTTTTGCTTTGATTCCGGTAAATCAGGTAGAGGATGCCTCCCCCGATCGAGGTGAAAAACAGGAACTTGAGGAAGTTTTTCAGGATGGTGTTCAAGGATTACGCTTTTAAGCGATTGTGTTCATCCGGGTACACGGTAACCGGTGAATGGGATTTAGCTTCTTCAGGTGTCATCCAGGCGTAACTGATGATAATGATGATGTCTCCAACCTCCGCTTTCCTGGCAGCCGCTCCATTCAGGCAAATGGTGCCTGATCCCCGTTCACCCTTGATGACATATGTCTCCAGACGTTCTCCATTATTGTTATTCACGATCTGCACACGTTCGCCCTCATGCAGGTTTGCAGCTTCCAGCAATGCTTCATCGATGGTGATACTGCCGACATAGTTGAGGTTGGCTTCCGTGACTGTTGCCCTGTGAATTTTGGATTTGAACATCTGTAGAAACATGGCCGCAAAAGTATTTAATTCTCCTGAATATTCCGATTGTCCTAACATCAATGCAGGATTGAGAGTTCATTCCGGGGGTGTTCGGGTTTGGTGTTGATTTGCGGTATGTCCGGTCTTGTAACGTAAGTTTACGACTTACTTTACAAGGGAGGTGCGGAAGTGATCCGGTGGAGTGTTTGGAAGCTCAAAAACCCTGGCTATGACGTAAGTTTACAACTTACAAGATATTGGGAGTTTGAAAGGATCATTTTTAACCGGGAAAATGCACGAATGGTGGTATGGATCGAATCTGGTATCAATCAAAAACGCGTTTAAGCCTATTTTCTGGCTAAGCGGATAACGAATGTTTACAACTTAAAATCCCGGGACGTTAGCCCTCTTCCCAAGCTGGGAAATAATTACCCACAGACAAATGATCCCGGCGAAAATCCGATACTCCAAAAATGGCTGCTTTGCTCATAAAAACAGGACACAACCCATGTTCATCATGCCGGGCAAAATGCCGCATCACAAAGGCATATTGTCGATCAAACGCACGGCTCCTGCCCGTACGGCTGTGCAGGCAATGAACGACTCAGCTTCCGCCCAGTCCTCTTTCTCCCTGAGCGTTGAGGACTCGACGATGTTGAAGTATTCAGGATGGAATGGCGGTTCGTTCAACCGCTCCATGCATGCCTGTTCCAGTTCCCGGATGGGCATCACGTGCTGCATCGCTTTGGCATAGAGCAGGGTGTGATAGATCAGGCTGGCCTTTTCGCGGATTTCGGGTGGAAGCAGACGGTTGCGCGAACTCATCGCAAGGCCATTCATCTCCCGGATCGTCGGACAGGGGACCAGCGTTGTTTGGTGGCCCTTCATTTGCATCATCCTCCTGACAACCGCCAATTGCTGAAAATCCTTTTGTCCCATAAACACAAGGTGCGGCCGGATGCGGTCAAGCAAGAGGTGCATCACCTGGGCAACCCCTTTGAAATGCCCGGGGCGAAAGGCACCTTCCATCACCTTGTCAAGATATCCAAGGTCACCGTCAAAATTCCGGTCGCTATCGTATTGGTATACGTCCTGGACAGCCGGCAAATACAGGAAATCGACCTTTTCGCGGCAAAGCAGGCGAATATCCTCCTCAATCGGTCTTGGGTATTTCTCAAGGTCAGCAGATTCGTTGAATTGGGTCGGGTTGACAAAAATGCTGAGCACCACTGTATCGGACTCTTCCTGCGCTTCCCTGATCAGGGAAAGGTGCCCTTCATGCAATGCGCCCATTGTTGGGACGAACCCAATTTTCTTGCCGGACTTGCGCAGCGGTTCCAGCAAGAGAGAGAGGTCAGTGGCTCGTTTACATATGATCATGCTTCGGGTTTCAAAGTTCTGAGTGATACGTCTTGCTTTCCATGGGGAAAAGCACATCCAAAATACAATTTCAATGGAAAGGGCTGCACTGGTTTCGCCAGAACATGGTTGATTATGACCAGGATATGATCTTTTTTTGAAAAGATGGCATGAAAGGACATGTATACCACTTCCAGATTAATGAGTTTATTGAAAATCCTCCATCGGAATAAGGGAATTCCCGGAAACATTATGGATTTCATAATCCCAGCTTGCTGAATCCTATGCTTTTTGATGAATTTTCATTATAAATCAAATAAATTAACAATAGTGTAATAATTATAACTTTTTATTGAATTGTTTTGCAAATTTAAAGCAATGTATTTTATATTTGGCATATCGAAAGTTCATTATAATACTGTGAGGTGATGAAATTGGCAGACATGCCCTCTTGTCTCGGGGGTGAGGAATAAGGGATAAACAGAATGTAGTAATTACAACGGAACAAACGGTAATTCGGGATTGACCACCACCGTGAACTTCTAAACTTGCATTCCGGCTAACCGCCTCGTGGAGGTTCGAATCCTTCTCTCACAGCAAAACAAATCCAATCGGCAGGCCACCTCGGTGGCCTTTTTT
>JARQTN010000139.1 GCA_029976695.1 Lewinellaceae bacterium | reverse complement strand
GTGCAATCTTTGGCACGTCAGGCCCGTTCACCGTAATTTCAACGCTTACTCCCTGTGCTGTAAACTGGTAAAATACAACACTGTCGACCGTGCCTCCCCAGCAGTTTCCGGTAAAAAAGACTCCTGGTGAAAGTTCCCAGGGAGTGGCATCGGTATTGTCATCCGATATGGTCACACATGACCCGCCCGTATCCAGCGCATTGGAAGAAATCAGTGCTCCAGGACAGTTGTCATTTCCAGGTTGACCAAAAAGTTGAATTGAGAAAAACAGTACTACAATACTGAGTAGCCCCTTCGATAAATACATTACAGATTCGTTACTTGCCCATTGATATCGAGGCCACACGCGTAAAGACGTGGACGCATAACCCCATTATAACCCCCCAAATGTAGTAACAAATATTTGGAGTGCATAATTCTCCAAAAACAGAAAACCCATAATGTAAAATTCTGGCTACCCGCGATTTAACGATTAATTGTTATGCGTAAATTGTATTCCTTCCAATCCTGCAAAACCTATCGCTGAATGACCAGGGGGAAACACTTGCTGCCTGTCGGGATCCTAAAAACAACCTGGTACAGCCCCTCCGTCAGGCCTGACAGATCCAGATCAACAGGTTGGTTTTCAACGATCTGGATTCCCCTGGCCCGATAAACAACCTGGCCGATCCCGTTCACAACCTGCACGTCCAAATGGCCTTGAAAGGCGCCCTGGATGCGGAGTATACCACTTGTTGGATTCGGATAGATCAGGAAAGGTGATTCATGAAAATCTGTGACATCTGTCAGTCCAATCACAATTTCCTGTGAGATCGTATCCGAGCCGCAGGGATTAGATACCACCATGACGACCTCATATTCGCCATCAAACAGGTATTCGATTTCAACATCGTCCAGGTTGGATGAAGTGCCATTGCCGAATTGCCACAATACATCCGTTGAGTTTTGGGAGGTATTCCGGAATTCTACCGTATTTCCGGTTACGGTATAATCAAAAGAGGCCACGGGTTTATCCCCGACAGTGATCAGGTCATCCAGCACAAGCTCATTTGTGCCGGCTTCATTGCTCGCGATCAATTCCACCCGGTAGCTGCCCGGGGTTGTATAGAGGACGGACGGGTTCCGTTCGTTGCTCGAGGCCGGCAATCCGCCCGGGAAAAGCCAGTTCCAGGATGTCGGGTTATTGAGTGACTGGTCCTCAAATTGCACCTCAAAAGGGGCGCACCCGTTTGTCTGTGAAGCACCGAATTGCACAACCGGGCTGGTCGTCAGGCTCAGTTGCATGCTGAATGTGTCTGCACCGCATTCGTTTGAAACAACCAGCTCAGCAACGTAAGACCCGAATTCCGGGTATTCATGGACCGGATCCGTCGCAGATGTCGAGGTCCCATCCCCGAAAAACCAAACGTAGGTGTCCCCGTTGTCACTCAGGTTCTGGAAGCTGACCTGCCGGCCATCAATCCCGGCAATCATAAATGCAGCCTCCGGATGCGGTAAAACAAGGATGACATCTTCCAGTTCAATGAGATCCGTCCCCCCGTTTGAAGCCACTTCAAGTGTTACGGAATATGTCCCGGGTTCTGTGTATTCGACAACTGGATTCTCGGCTGTCGAACTTGCCGGGCTTCCTCCTTCAAAGGTCCAAAGGAAACTGTTCGCATTCGGTGAACTCTGGTTGTCAAAAACAACGGTAAACGGTGCGCACCCCGAAGACTGTGAAATACCCAGACCTGCGGTTGGCGGGGTTGCGATTTCTACAAACCGGGTGATGGAGGCATTACCGCATGGATTGGAAACTGTGAGTGTGACCTCATAGATCCCGTCTTCAGCATACGTATGGACCGGGGATACCTGGTTGCTCAGGAATCCGTCACCAAACTCCCATAAAAAGCTGTCCCCACCGGTAGAAGTGTTGCTGAAGTCGACCGAAGTTCCATTGACCAGGTATTGAAAATTACTTGTCGGCTCAGCAGAAACGACTACGTAATCCGTTATAATGACCGTCTCGTTTCCAAAGGCATTTGACACAGTCAGCTGGACGTCGAAGGTACCTGGTTGGTTATATGTGACGAGCGGGTTCGCAAGTGTACTGGTCGCCGGGCTGCCTCCCTGGAAGACCCAGTTGTAGGTGTCCACTTCCCCGCTTGACGCGTCAGTAAACTGCACCTGCAACGGGGTGCATCCATTTTGTGCACTGGATGAAAATGCCGGTGCAGGGGCCCCTTGCAATTCGATTGTCTGGATGATCGTATCCATTCCGCATCCGTTCGAGGTAATCAGCATGACATCATAGGAACCGGGTCCGGAATATACATGATTCACATTCAGGCCGCTTGCTGAACCGCCATCACCAAATTCCCAGGTGAAATTCAGATTGCTTCCCAGGACAGCATTGAAAGAGGCAACATACCCTTCCAGAGTGTATGTAAATGAAGCTTCCGGGAGTGGCAATACCTCGATATAATCCTGCAAAGTCAATTGATCCGCCCCGACATCGTTTGTAACCAGTAAAGTGACAGAAAACAACCCTGGCTCGGTAAACTCCACAACAGGGTTTGGATTTGTCGATGAAGATGGTGTTCCGCCTTCGAAAGTCCAGAAAAATTCATCAGCATTGCTGGAAGATTGATTGAAAAACTGCACGGTGTGCGGCGCACATCCAAAGGTCTGGCTTGCACTGAACCCGGCCACCGGTGCCGTGATGATTTCCAGGGTCAGTTGGTAGACGTCATCCCCGCACCCATTGGAAACGGTCAGCTCCACATCGTACAGCCCGTCCTGGTCATATATATGGACCGGGTTCACTTCAGTACTCGTAAAGCCATCACCAAAATTCCAGAATACCTGTTCATAATTATCGCTGAAATTCGTGAATGCCACAATGAGGTTATTCACTTCATATGCAAAATCCGCAACGGGGTACGCACCCACTGAAATATAATCTGACAGCGTCGAGATGTCGGAACCAAAATTGTTGGACACCTCAAGTGTGACACTGTATACGCCCGGTGTCTCGTAGGTGACAACCGGATTTTGAGCTGTGCTCGTGGCCGGTGACCCACCCTCAAATGTCCACAACCAGCTGGTGGGAATATCTGTGGATTGATCACTGAAAGAAACCTGCAGCGGCACGCAGCCTTCCGTCACATTTGCTTCAAATGAAGCCACCGGTGCACTGCCGGCTGTACAAGGTCCAAGGCAGTTCAAAGAGCTGATAAACGAGTTGATCACACTTTCAGAAGTGACCGACCAGTCGTTTGTATTGTTGACGCTGGGCGCCATGATATACGGAGAACCTGAAGCATCATGCTCGGCGTTGAAATTATGCCCCATTTCATGTGCCTGAAGCACCCGCAGGCTGTTGGCATTATTCGTAAAATCCTCACACACATTGTACCGGAACGAATTGCAGATCACACCCACATAGGCGAGCCCGATCACCCCGGCACCGACATCCGGATCCGTGAAATTTCGCGGGGACCAGAGTGTGGCCACATCATGGGGCTCTGAAAATCCATTTGGCGCCCAGTTCCTGAAACTGGTCAGGACAGTTCCGATATCATCCGTTGTGGGCCAGGGATCACATGTCGAACAAGTGGAAACAAAGATCTGGTTGACGACAAACTGGATATCGTCATCGAATTCATTGTCATAGTTCGTTTCCACGTTATTGAGGACGCTAAGGTTCTGGTTCTCTACCATAGTGACACTTGAACTGTACTCCTGGTACATCTGGAAATCGTTTGCCAGGTTCACCTCAAGTTCAATACACGCAGAACTTCGTCCTCCATTCCGATGCCCTTTTCCTTTATGATCATGCGGATCCTGGGGCCCTGTTTGGCGTTTGCCTTCAAGGCAAATGGCCTCTTCCTTTTCAATGATATCGCTTGCCGCATAAACGATCACAGCCGTTTCGGGAAGCGGGGTGATTGAATACTTCCATGCAGATTCAATGTAGATCAGGTCATCCTCAGTTGCAATAAAACCTGAAATGAAGGCCGTATCCATGGTCAGGCGCACGTCCCGGAGGAAATGGTCTGTATATCCGCGATAGGTCTTGTTATGCGATCTCGGGAGATCTGCTATGCCATCCTGATTTGCGACGGTAAGCTTGTATCCGGCTCCCCTGATCTCATATGGGATCAGGTTGAACTGGAATTCCCCATGTCCTGGAATTGAAAAAACAAGGGATTCTGCACTGCCTGTTGCATCATTCCTGTCCACGAAATCGCGGACAGCGAGGATGTCAAGTGCATACACACTGTAATCCCGGAACTCCTGATCAGCTTCAGGTAATGCCAGATCAAGTTTTTGAAATGTAAACAATTCCTGGGCATGTACATAGATGGGTGTGAGGTATGCGATGAAAATGAGAAATGGAATGCCGCGCAGAATTGTTTTCTTACTTTTAGAACTCCCCATCTTGTCGGACCTTTTAAATCAGGCCGCAAGATACGGCTTGATTTTGTATTTTTTATCAGGGTTTTGCCGGGATATTCTTTCTGTTTGGGTGCAAACATGCCCGAAATGCCCACCATGCAACACAATTCCATACATAATACCCGGATGATGCATGAGATCGATCTCAGGAAAACTATCATTCAGTCAATTGATCAGATGTCCAACATATCGAATCAAGCCGCCAGCCGCCCGTTTAGCCTACGCATTGCAAAATGCAATTCTGCCTGGATCTCAACAGGGCGCAAAATTGATATTCATGGATCCTGAATACGGGTTCCTTTTACATTTTGAAATTGTCTGGATGAACCCTTGAAT
>JARQTN010000138.1 GCA_029976695.1 Lewinellaceae bacterium | reverse complement strand
ACCAGGAAATGCCTGCCTTTGAGCCGGACAAGCAGGATCGCCCCCAGGAATGTCCCGATCAATTTGCCGAAGAAATACAGGCTCCTTGCGGATTCGGCAGTCGTTTGTGCAGCGTCGAACCTTTCCAGGAGAAATTGCCCGGAAACTGAGTTGACACCCACGTCGATGCCGACGATCAGGAAGATGCAAAAGACCATCAACCCGATCAGCCTGACATTCAGCAAACCGAATGCTGTCGCAAGGGAAACCCGGTAAGTAATATCACGCTGCTCAGGGATGCGGATCAGGCTCAGCCATGCCGCATTCAGGATCGAGACCACACCGAAAACGAGCAGCAGGATCTTCCAGTCTCCGTACCTGATGGCAAACCACCCAGCCAGGGGGGCGGCAATCATCGATCCGATGGATTTGATGAATTGGGAAAAACTCAGCATGCTCGACCTGCGGTTTCCGGGGACCACGTCGACCAGGAGCGGGTTTGCCGAAACCTGTACGATTGTGTTGCCGATGCCTAAAAAAGCAAAACCGGCGAGCACCATCGGAAATGCGTAAAACAAGTACGGGATCAGCAAGCCAAGGGCCGTGACCAGGATCCCGATCAGGAGCATTGGCCGCTTGCCGATACGCGATTGCAAAATGCCCACGGGGACGGACAGGATGAAAAACCAGAGAAAGACGGCTGAAGGGATGAGCTGGGCAAGCGTATGGCTCAACTCAAAATCAAGCCTGACCCGGTCCACGCCAATGCCGACCAGGTCGCAGAAGCTGCTCACGAAGAAGGCAAGCAATACGGGGACCAAGGGTGCAATATCCAGTTTTTTCTGCGGCATTGCTTCAGCTTGAGATTTGAGTGGATGCCATAATTCGGGTAGAAAGTTAGGCAGAAAAACGTAAGCCCTGCGAGATGTGCTTTCTCATTTGTTCATTCAAGGCATGCCGATGAAATGCCCAGGACATAATTCCCGACCATATCCACTTCCGCGGCGACTTCAGCACCTAAAAATCCATGGATCATACTGTTTTTCAGGTCTTTTCCGGCTTGCCTGCTCAGATGTGCGGAGACGGGCATGTAGGACCAGTGCCAGCGCTCCTCCTCATATCCTGTCCGGTTCTCTACAGATTTGTCAGAATAAGGCTGGCAGAATCCGAATTTATGGGCATTTTCCCGCATCCATGTATAAAGGCGCAAGCCCTCACCTTCGCCAAACCAGTCGTTGTTGAAACTGTTCAGGTCGATATCCGTGCCCCAGTGATGGCGACTCGTCCCGGGCATCGAACTGTACAAAAGGATTGCCCTTGCACGGTCCGCCGGATCGGGATAGGCAGCAGAAGCATCCTTCCCGTTTTCGATCTTTGTTTCACCGGTCCATTTGCGCTCCCAGATCCCTTTCTGGTATTCAAAATTCCGGGCTGCAGAACGGATCTGGAGCCGGATGCCGTCCTTTTGTGCCGCTTCGAACATCCGGATGAATGCAGTATAGGCGTCTTTCCGCAAATACATGCCGCCACGATCCGCATATTGCGCATCGATCAGGATAAAATCAGGGTGTTCGGAGGGCTCGAATTTTCCCATCAGATAGTCCAGGTCGAAAGCAGGCTGTTGGGGTACAGTGTCTTTTTTTACCGCTGCTTCCTTTTTCGGGGTGCTGGCCAGTGCGCTATTCGGGGTTTGGAACTGTCGAGGTTCAGGCTCTGCACATTGAATTGCGATCAATACAAAGTAAAAGATCAATGTCAGGATTTTAGGATGGATCATCAGCTCTCAACCTTTTGGTTCCTGTATCCGAACATGCGTTTTTGCTTGACCAGGTCAGCCAGGTTCGCAGGAAGCATTTCTTCCCAGCCGGGCTCACCGCTCTGGATCATGTGCAACACGTTTTGCGGCATGATATGGAGGAGCTCCCTGTTGAAGTTGACGACCTCCACGATGTGTTCACTGTCAATGAGGTATCTGTACAGGAACCTGATCCCTTCCGGGACCGGGAGGTTTGACCCCGTCATCAGTTCCCCGCTTCCCTCCCTCAGGGCGGGATAAGCGAAGATCTGGATGTTGCGTGTAAACAGTTCGCCAAAAGCCACAAGCAGCCGTCCGTCCCGGTTCTGGTAGAATTTTTCATTGACGATCTCCAGCAGTTCGCGCACACCGATCACCAGGCCCAGCTTTGTGATCCTGAAATCCTCCAGGTAATTGATCAGCCGCTGGTGGTTCCGGCAATTGGAAATGATCACCGTCTGCCCCATGGCACACAGGAGGTCTGCCCTGTTCAGGAAGTCGTCTTGCCGGATCTCGCCGTCGACCATGAGGTTGTCCAGTGTCAGCTCTGTCATGATGTAGGCCCTGTCCGCATCCACTTCCTCTTCTGCCTTGAATTGTGCAAAGCTGGACCTGATCACATCCAGGGAGACCAGTGTGGGCGGGCGGTAATTTCCGCGCACGACCATCAGCGCTTTCCGGTAGAGGAATTCGGAACCGTGCATGCTTTGCCCGTCAGGTCCGAAGATGGCCACTTCTGTGAGGCCGTGCTTCACGAGGAGGAGGCTGAGGTACCTGTTGTCGACATGCGTGAAATCCGGGCCCGTCAGTCGGATCAGGTCGATGACCACACGGCCATGCAGCCCGTCCATGAGCGATTTGACCATGGCATCGGGATCGTCCCTGAATTCGTAACACGCATACAACAGGTTGACGCCAAGGATCCCGATGGCGGACTGCTGCTGCTGGTTGTCCCGGTCGAGCATGCGCACATGGATCACGAGGTCATTCGGGCGGTCATGGGGCGAAAGCTGGAAACGCACGCCAAGCCAGCCATTTCCCTTGATCGTCTTGTGGTAATTGATGGCGGCTACCGTATCTGCAAAGACGAAAAAATTCGATTCCGGCCGGTGCTCCTTGAGGCGTTCCTCCAGCAGGCCGTACTCATGGTCGAGCATCTTGTAAAGCCTGGATTCGCAGACATACCTGCCGCTTGGCTCTACGCCATAGATCTCGTCTGAATAGATCTTGTCATAGGCCGACATCGTCTTGGCGATCGTGCCGGCAGCGGCCCCGACCTTGAAGAAGATCCTGGCGACCTCCTGGCCTGCGCCGATCTCGGCAAATGTGCCGTAGAGGCTTTCATTCAGGTTGATCTCAAGGGCCTTTTGGTCGGTATCCAGGATTTTCTTTTCCATGGCGTGTATTTCCGGTGGTGTTTGGATTGATCAGAGGTACAAAAGTAAGAAAAGTGGCCTGTGGGTGATGGATGCGGATGATTTTCACAATTCGGGCACGGTCGGATCAAGAAAATTGGAAAACAGATATTCTCTTCTATTAAATTGATTTATCAATAATAAATCTATTGTTGGGGTTTGGAATGTGGCTTTTTGTGCATATCAGTGCATTTTTCCGTAACTTAATCACCGAATGCGGACAAAATGAAACACTGCAACTCCAAACTGCCAAAAACATGCCCGAAGACCCATTCAATAAATGATCTCATGCAATGCGTCACACGGCAACTGCCCAGGGCCGAAAAAGTATTGAAACAAGCTTTTTTATCCATTTGAATTCCATTTATAAAACAAATCACATATGGCAACCAAAAAGAAAACCAAAAAAGAAGACGACAAGACCGAACCGAAAGGGTATTCTCTCCACATTGGATTGAACCGTGTCAGCAAAAAACATTACGATGGGTGGGATGGCGCGCTCCGGGCACCGGAAGCAGACGCGATCGCGATGCAGGAGCTGGCCAAGGATGCCGGTTTCAAAAAATCCATCCGGCTGCTCTCGGCACGTGCCAAGCGCGATGCTGTCGTGGACAGGATGCTTGAGTTTGCGAAGGACCTCGAACCGGGCGACCTTTTTTTCCTGAGTTACAGCGGGCATGGCGGACAGGCAAAGGACCTCAACCAGGACGAATTTGACCGCCTTGATGAGACCTGGTGCCTCTACGACGGGCAGCTGCTGGATGATGAGATCTTCTGGTGCCTGTCGAAATTCAGGGAAGGTGTCCGGATCGTGGCCATGATCGACTGCTGCCACAGCGGCACTTCCCTGAAGGCGATCCAGGAGAAACAAAAGGAAGATCCTTATCCGCGCAGGTACAAGAAAGTGGTCCCCATGGATGTCCTCCTCAAGACACTGAAGAAGAACTGGGATTTTTACAAGAAGGTCGGCAGCGCGAAGAAACTGAAAGGGGTGCAAGAAAAGATCGGGGCCTCCGTGATCCAGATCTCCGCCTGCCAGGATGATGAAGTCGCTTACGACGGACACAAGAACAGCCTGTTCACAGAGTATCTCCTGAAAGTATGGAAGAAGGGGAAGTTCAAGGGGACCCACAAGGCCTTGCACAGGGAGATCAGCGAACAGATCCCCTTTGGCTCACCCAATTATTTCACGTTCGGGCCAAAAATGGCCAGTTTTACGAGAAAAAAACCATTTACCATTTAACCGTTGCCGACCATGGAAGAACAGATCCTGTATGTTGAACTCAAACGTGCGAAATCAGCCACCAGAGACAAGGATGTAAAGGCCGCGTTGAAATCAGCCGGTGCGGAAATTGCCAGTCGAAAACCTGTTGTTGCAGGCACTACGGAAGTCACCCTGAAGAAGGAAACGGAAGTAAATCCCTGGGACGCCGCCCATTCCCTGTATGATGATATGATCAGTGAGGGCCAGGTGCCTGATTTCATCGAGCCATCCGTTGCGTCCAAAGTGTATGACAAGAATGAAGCGGAAGTCAAGTCCTTCAAGCCAAAGAGGAGCAAATACCTGGTGAACTGGCCAAGGCCGATGGA
>JARQTN010000137.1 GCA_029976695.1 Lewinellaceae bacterium | reverse complement strand
GATATTCGATGTCCAGTATACACATGGCCTGAGCAGCGTGATCAATACACCTGTAGTCGACCTGAAAGCAAGGAACAGCGCTTTCGGCATCAGCATAGGGTACAAGATCCCGATCGGTGCAAATGGATTTGGTACCTGAGCAGGTTCATTTGAAATTAAAAGCCGGGAGCTCATTTTTACTCTCCCCTCCCGGCTTTTCTTATCGTTCGAAGATTCGCATGTTCTGTTATTCGCTTGTTCATGTATTCCGCACCAGAATATCTGAATCATCAAACATCTGAATACACGAACTTGAGATCGGATTACAATACATTTCGAAGATTCGCATGTTCTGTTATTCGCTTGTTCATTTGTTCTACACCAGAATCATCAAACATCTGAATGCACGAACAACCGACGAATTTTTTGGCAGGACTGAGTAGCAACGCTACTGCAAGCTAATTCATTTGCTCAGCAGAAGGACGCAACTCATCGATATCGAGATCTTCTTTTTTCCTGTTGCGCCACCAAATGTAGCCAAGTGTGCCGACCAGAAGATAAGGCATGGCAAGCATATACAAAATCCCGGTATTCAGCCCTTTTCCTGCAGATCCGCCGGACTTCAGGTTCGATTCCGCAGACATCCTGCACATCGGGCATTGTGCCTGTACATCGGGTGCCTGGACGGCGGTGAATGCAAGAAGGAGTAAAATCGAGATTGTTTTCAGGTACTTTTTCATTCTATTCAAAATCTTTAAAAACAGGGCAATAGCATCAGGTACAAAACGGGTCCTGTGACAGCCACGTAAAGCCAGAACGGGAAAACGATTTTCGCCAGTTTCTTGTGGCGGGCATACTGTCCTGTGATGGCCCTGATAAAAGTAAACAAAATAAAAGGGAAAATGATTGCAGCAAGCAGGACGTGGCTGATCAGTAACGCAAAATAGATATAGCGGATCGCTCCCTCGCCGCAATATGCTGTTTCCTTTGTCGTAATATGATACACGACGTAGGAAGCCAGAAAGATGAGCGAAAAGATCATGGCCAGGAACATCACTTTCTGGTGTTGTTCGTATTTATGCCGCTTGACCAATATGAGCCCGTAAACCAGGATCAGCGCTGTGAGTCCGTTGACCGTCGAATGGAAGGTCGATAACCAGCTGAAATCGACCGAGGTCTCGATTTTGATCTGTCTCATGCCTGCGACGACAAGCAAAACAACTGCTGTGATGACCCAGGCGACAATGTTGAGGACCTTCTTCTTGTCAGGGGATACGACTGGTGCGGGGAATTGACTCTTCATTATTCTTCCTGGTTTTCTTTTCCGTACTTCCTCCTTTCATCGGGCAGCATCATGGCCATGTGCTCCACAAGCCTCTTGTTCTCGGCGCTTTGGTTGGAATGGTAATAATTCCGGATATGCTGGTTTCCATCAATAAAAGCCACATTCCTGTCCTCTGCTTTCCTGAAAATGCTCCGCTCTATTTCAGCGCAGGCACCCGGCTCCGTTTTGCAATCGATCTTCCGAAGGACCTTTTCCTTCCCGCTGCCTTCGTCGATCACTTCAAGGCAGTCCCCGATGGCAAAGATCCGAACATCCGGTCTTTTCTTAAACTGGTTCCTGATCTTGTCCATTGTCGCTGATTCTCCTGTAGCATCCGCGCAATTGACCTTGTAGAAGATCAACAGTTCACCTTCCAGTTCCTGAAGGTCAATATCACGCGATCCATTCATGGGGATTTGCACACCGGATATACTGCCATAATCGGACAATTCGCCCATTGCTTCCCTCCTCCACTTTAACCCGGTTTTCAGGTAATACCAGGATATCGCGGGAAATAAGACGAGCATGGCTACAACCAATGTTGGTACGATATATTTCTTTTTCATACCTGTTAAACAAAAATGGCGAGAAAATTCCCGCCAGATTTGTCACTTTTTATTCCAAAACCTTTGTGTCATTCCGAAGCAACATACCTTCGGGCTTGTAAGAATTTTCGGTTTCAATACTGTTTCGTTCTGTGATGTTATCCCTTCTTCCTTTCCATGCTGATCCTTCCTGCAGGAATGCGATGACGCCCCAAACAAGGAGCAGGGTTGGGAGGAGGACACTTAGCGCAAGACCACGCACTTCATAGCCCATGTGCATGAATTCATATACGATCTTGTAAGCCTTGTAGACGCTGAGCACGATCATCAACAGGTTCATAATATACCAGGGCATCCGAAGCGCCCCGCCAAAAATATGCCCTTTGCCGGCCAGTGCGATCAATACCTCGACAATGGTGATGACACCCAGCAGGATGATGGTCTGCAGGGCGATTTTCTTTGATTTTTCGTAACTGTGACCCATTTTTTATGCTTGCTTCTTGATTTTGACAATTTGATTATAACAGGTAAAATACGAGAAACACGAAGACCCAGACGAGGTCTACAAAGTGCCAGTACAACCCGATTTTCTCTACCATTTCGTATCCGTTCCGCCTTCTGACATACAGGCCGCTTGCCACATTGATCATGATGATCAGCAAGAAGGCGACGCCGGACAAGACGTGAAATCCGTGAAATCCTGTAATGAAAAAGAACAGGGCCCCGAACGCCTTCGGACCAAATTCTTCCTTCTTGATCATACCTGCATCAGGTCCCTCGGTCACTTTGTACTTCCTGTGGATGAACCCGCGCTCATCGACATATGCATTGGGATAGTCATTTCCTGCTTCCATGGCATGTCCTGCTCCGTGGTCATCGCCATGACCTTCATCATGACCGGCGCCAACGGTATGCAGGAGGTAGCTTTCACCAGCTACGACAAGCTCTGAAGTTTCATTGCCTTCCGCATCCAGATAAACACCTCCTTCCGTATGTGTACCAAACGGATTGGTGGTCACGGACATATTTTCATGTCCGATCAGGGTGGTCCATTCCCAGGCCTGGCAGCCAAGGAACGCTGCTCCCCCCAGAATGGTCAGGAACATCCAGAGCACCACACCATTCTTATTCTCCCTGTGCCCTTCCTGAACAGCCCGCATCATGGTGAACGAACTGAACAGCAGAACGAAAGTCATCAGGGTAACAAACAACAACGGGTTGTGCGACCCCAGGAAAGGGAATGTCTGAAATACAAAATCCGGTACAGGCCAGCTCGGCATACTGAAGCGCAACGCTCCGTATGCGATCAAAAACCCGGCAAATGTGAATGCATCCGACAGGAGGAAGTACCACATCATCAGCTTGCCATAACTCGCTTTGAAAGGAGGCTTCCCACCTGACCAGTCTGCACCGGGTTCATTTGCTACCTGTTGTTCTAACGTTTCTGTCGCCATCTTATCAAGGATCGAATTTTAGTGATTTAATGCTGCAAAAGAACAAATACGAAAAGGTATATCCAGAGAACATCTACGAAATGCCAGTAATGCAGCACCAGTTGAAACCTGTTTTTCCGTTTTCTTGTGACCTTGAACTTCAGGACAAAAGCGTGGATCAACGCCACGACAAGTGCCGCAATGCCGCCAAGGACGTGCACAGCATGGAGCCCGGAGATCATATAAAAGAATGCTCCCGAAGGATTTCCCGTCAGGTAAATACCGATATCATACAACGCCATCCACCCATAATACTGCAGGACCACAAACGCAATGCCCAGGATGAAGGAAATGACCAACAGAACCTTGTACAGGAGTTCCTTCCCTGCCTTGAAGCCAAGGTAGGCGCCATGCAGTGTAAAACTGGATAAGAGAATGACCGCTGTATTGATATAGAATAATCCGGGCATCCGGTATTCAAGCCAATTTCCTGCTGCCTGGCGCACAAGGTAGGCACTTGTCAGCGCTGCAAACATCATGATGATACTCGCCATGGCCACCCAAAGGGCAAACTTGTGCGGATGAATTTTATTTCTCCTTTGATACTCCACTTGACTCATTACCTGCTCCATCTTATTCTCGTTATAAGGTTGATACAATCAATATGATAAATATCAGAGGCATGATCATAAATGAACTGAACATCAGTTTCCGGGCTGAACCGCGGTCAAACTCCCTGAAAAACCGGAATGATTTCCATGCATACCATGCAGTCAGGGCCAGCATCAGTATCGCCGGCAAAACACTGTAGAACCCGGCAATCCAGCCGACCAACACCATCCCGATAAAGAGAAGGCTGTACAGCAATGTATTCTTCCCTAAAGATGGATCTACCTCGCCATCCTTTTCCGGCAAGAGTTTGAAGCCTGCCTTTTGATACTGGTCAAAAGACAGCCATCCAATGGCCCAGAAATGCGGGAACTGCCAGATGAACTGAAATGCGAAGAGCACCATGCCAAAAACCGTAATCGTCCCGTCATGTGCGATCGTGCCGATCAGGACCGGCAGTGCTCCCGGGATTGCCCCTACAGCCACCGATAGCGTATTGAAGCGCTTCATCGGTGTGTAGATGAACGCATACGTGATTAAGGAAACCATGCCCAAAAAGCCACACAACGGGTGGATCACGCTCAGACTCACGATACCGAACAGCATCATGAATCCGGCGATGACGAGGGCCTCCGAAATATTCATCCTTTCGGCGGCCAGCGGCCTGTTCTCCGTCCTGGCCATGTGCCTGTCATACTCGCGCTCCAGGATCTGGTTCAGCGCATTTGCCGCACCTGCCACCAGATATCCTCCTACTCCCAGCAGGATGAACACACTCCATTTAAAGTCACCTTGTGCCACGACGATGTAGGGAAGCATGGCCGTAATCACCACCGTCAGTGTCAACCTGTACTTGATCAGTACAAGCATATCCGCCCATTTGTGGCGAATGCTGTACGGGACTGATTTCACCTGTACCCTGTTCAATTCCTTTTGATTCAACTTCATTTAATGATCCCCGCTTTCTACTCCTTTAATGTTCAGTCCTTACTTCATTTTCCGTTAACGGATGATGCTGCGGGATAAAGTCCACGTCAGACGTTTCATCCTTGCTGTAATCATATGCCCAGCGGTGTACGACAGGCAATTTGCCGGGCCAGTTGCCATGGATCCCCTTGATCGGCGTCGTCCATTCAAGCGTTGTGGACTGCCATGGATTCTTTGTCGTCATTTTTTTGCCGTACCAGATGCTGTAGAAGAAATTCACAACGAAGAGCAGCTGCGCACCGAAGGTGATGATCGCTGCAATCGTGATAAACTTGTTCGTCCCGTCAAAATGGGAGAATGCATCGAATGTATCGAAGCTGTAGTACCTCCTCGGCACGCCTGCCATCCCCAAATAGTGCATCGGCCAGAAGATGGCATATGCCCCGATCATGGTCATCCAGAAATGGATCTTGCCCAGGGTTTCGTTCATGAACCTGCCAAACATTTTCGGAAACCAGTTGTATACCCCGGCAAACATCCCGAAAAAAGCAGCTACCCCCATCACAATGTGGAAGTGGGCGACCACAAAATAGGTATCGTGCATCACGATATCGATGGCGGAATTTCCAAGGAAGATCCCTGTGAGGCCACCGGATATAAACATGGATACAAACCCGATCGCAAAGAGCATTGGGGTATTCAGCCGGAGGTTTCCTTTATACAGTGTCGAGATCCAGTTGAACACTTTCACTGCCGATGGCACGGCAATGATCAGCGTGAAGATCACGAAGAAATTCGAGATGAACGGATTCACACCGGCCATGAACATGTGGTGCGCCCATACGATAAACGAAAGGAATGCAATGGCCAGGATGGAGTAAACCATCGCACGGTAACCGAAGATCGGCTTGCGTGCATGGACGGACATGACTTCAGAGACGATACCCATTGCAGGAAGGATAATGATATATACTTCCGGGTGTCCAAGGAACCAGAAAAGGTGCTGGTACAGGATCGGGCTTCCTCCGACTTGCGGCAATGCTTCCCCTGCAATATAGATCTCGCTCAGGAAAAAGCTGGTGCCCAGGCCCCTGTCAAACATCAGCAGGAAGAAACCTGATGCAAGTACCGGGAAAGACAACAACCCGATGATCGCAGTAATGAAGAAAGCCCAGATCGTGAGGGGCATCCTCCAGAGGCTCATCCCTTTTGTCCGCAAATTGAGGACTGTGGTAATGTAATTAATCCCTCCAAGGAGCACGGAAACAACAAAAAATACGAGGCTGACAATCCAGAGCGTCATGCCTGCTCCAGACCCGGTTGACGCCTGGGGTAGCGCGCTCAGCGGCGGATAGGCTGTCCACCCGCCAGAGAAAGGCCCTGTATTCAGGAAGAGTGAGAAGAACATCACAATGCTCGCCAGGAAGAAGAACCAGTAAGAGAGCATGTTCAGGAATGGCGAGGCCATATCCCGTGCCCCTAACTGAAGCGGGATCAACAGGTTACTGAAAGTCCCGGAAAGCCCGGCAGTCAGCACGAAAAAGACGATGATCGTCCCGTGCATGGTGACCAGCGCATAATAGAATTCAGGCGCTAATGTCCCAACTCCGTCAGCACTGATCGTGATCCATTTGCCCAGGATCGGCTTCAGCCATGCAAGGCTCTCTTCCGGAAAACCCAACTGCATCCTGAAAATGATGGACATTGCAGACCCGACGATCGCCCAGAAGATCCCTGTGATCAGGAACTGCCGTGCAATGATCTTGTGGTCCTGGCTGAATATGTAAGTCGTAATAAAATTGGACTGATATTTATCCCCATGATGGTGCTCATGAAAGTGATCATCATATCCTTCTTCTCTGATAATTGCATCTTGTTCTACTGCAACTTGACTAGCCATCTTGTCTCTGTTTATTTATTGTTATTGTGCAATAATTCTGAATTCGGTTCTCCTGTTCTGAGCCCTTCCTTCCTCCGTGTCATTCGTTTCTATCGGGCGTGTCTCGCCATAACCCACAGCATTGATCCTTCCTGCGTCGATCCCCTTGCTGGCCAGGTAGTTGCGGACGACATCGGCCCGGTTTTGGGAAAGTTCCATATTCACATCCGGCTCACCGACATTATCCGTATGCCCGCTCACTTCTATTTGCATATCCGGATAATCATTCATTATGGTGACCAGGTGATCCAGTTCGTGTACTGAAGTCGATGTCAGGTTTGCTGATGCAAATTCAAAATTCACATTGTGCAGCCTGATGACCTTTTCTTCAGCAGATTCTTTATTCAATGCGCTTTCAACACGCGTGCTCAGGTCCTGTTTGATCTTTTCGATCTCCACATTCAGCAATTTTTCCTTGAACGGATCTTCATCTGTTCCGCGTACGCTTGACAGATAGTAAGACTGCTGTTTGTCAAGCCAGGCCGCATACTCCTCTTCAGAAACAATACGTACAGTACGACGCATGCTGAAATGGCTTGCACCGCACAGCTCGGCACATGCGAGCTCATAATTGAAATCCTCCCAAAGCATATTTGACTCGGGATCAGTTGGATCCGTCGGAACATTGTATTCATCATATTTGCTGAGTTCCATCCTGTATTCTTCCGTAGTCTTTACCGGGGTAAAGATGAAATATGTCGGAATGCCAGGTACCGCATCCATTTTAACCCTGAAATGGGGCAAGTAGAAATTGTGCAGGACGTCTCTTGAATTGATGCGGACACGCACTTTTTTCCCGACTGGTAATACGATTTCATCAGGATGGAAGTCATCCAGGTTCTTTTCATCTGTCCAGTCCTGGCCAAGCGGGTTCAGGCCATTGATGAGTGTATAATTCTTGGATCCCAAAGCGCCGTCCGGCCCCGGGTAGCGCAGGTGCCATGCAAACTGGTAGCCGGTCGCTTCAATCTCGATCACATCTTCTTCGGGCCCGACATCCGCCATTACATCGTTCCATGCAATCAATCCCTTGATCACAAGGAAAGTCATCACGACTGCAGGTATCACGGACCATACGATCTCAAGCATGTTGTTGTGGGACCAGTACACCGCTTTCCTTCCCGGCACATTTTTGTATTTCCAGGAAAAATAGAAGAGGGCAATGTGCGTCAGGATGAAAATGATCCCTGTAAATACCAACGTCGTCGAAAACAGGGAGTCCAGTTGGCTTCCGTGTGCAGAGGCGGCTTCATGCGGCCCGTACCCAAGCATGTAGTTTTTATACACAATTGCAGAACCGACAGAAAGGATCAGAAAGCCGATCCCGAACAAAAGCAGGGAATTCCCCTGGGTCCGGTTGTTTCGTTGCTCGACAACTTCTTCTCCCCTGATCCTGGCGGCAAGTTCAGTTACCCTTCCGATCTGGACAATGATCACGACGAGTAAGAGAATCGTAAGTATGATAATTAATGCTGTCATGATTTATGTTTAGTCTTCTGCGCGATCAATTTGATTAAACGTGATGGTGCACACTCTCCATGAGATATGGATCCCGGGTAGGAACCAGGTTTGCCCTCGACAGGTTAAAGAAGAAAGCATAGAGGAACAACCCAAGAAATCCGATCATGGTCCCAAATTCCAGGAATCCCGGCAAACTGAATCCGGCTGTAAATGCATGGCCTGCGTGTTCAACAGCCCCGCTGTGTGCCAGTGCTTCCTGGGTCGTGTGCAGGATACCCGGCTTGAGCATCAGGAAGAAGTCCAGCCAATGTCCGAGGATCAGGAAAATGGACGTAAATATCAGGGTTCCGTATTTTCTCTTCGTGTCGTTACGCATGAGAACAAAGAAAGGCAGGAAGAAGTTGATGCCCAGGTTCAAAAAGAACAGGAAGCGGTAATTATCGAGCCTTTCCTTGAAATAAATCGTCTCCTCGCCAATGTTTCCATACCAGATCAGCATGTACTGTGAAAACCACAGGTATGTCCAGAAAATGGAAAATGCAAACATGTATTTGCCCAGGTCATGCAGGTGCTCCTGGTTGAGCTGGGTGAGATATCCTTTTGATTTCAGGTAGATCAGGCAGATGATGGTGAGGGCCACCATGGCGACCATCATGCTGGCGGCATTATACCAGGCAAACAGGGTACTGTACCAGTGCGCATCCACAGACATCACCCATTGCCAGATCATGGCAGCGCTGGTAAACCCGAGGATGGGAAGGCCTGCTGCAGCCCAGATGCGCATTTTCCTGTGATAGGAAAAGCTGCTGTCTCCGGACTGGTCCTCCTGCTTTGAAAGGCTCCTGATCCGGCCTGCGATGAGGATCCAGACGCCCATGATCGCAATCGTACCAAAAGTATACCAGCCCTTGTTCAGGAAACCGCTCTTGCCCTGCAGGATCGGATCGTTTGCGACCGCTTCGGCATCATTCCAATGGTACAGGTGATGCCAGTGTCCCCACAAGCCGACAGCTACAATGAGCATCAGCACGAGTCCGACCACGAGAAAAAGAGAGTAGGACTCCCATACCCTTTTAAACACGGTATGCCACCCAGAAAATGCGGTGATCTTGGCACATAGCATGAACAGTGCAAGCATGGCAATTCCTGTGAAGAATACAGAATTGTGCAGGATGTTTGACCAGAACCTGGAATGGACTGCATCATCACCAATGAAGGTAATGGCCAATGAGACCACCCCGATCAACATCATGACCAGGAATGTCATTTTCAGCTTTCCTTCGAATTTAAATTGATTCATCTGTTTCGTTTATCGCTCTTAATGAATTCGATTCAATGAATTAGTGTTGTCCGCTTTCGCCATGTGATTCGCCGCCGTGTGCTTCACTATCCTCCATATGCTCCCCTTCAGGATGCGCTTCATGTACTTCCCCGGAGTGCATCTGATCGGCGATCGATGCGTACGGGATGCTTGTATTGTTCAGCGTGTTTTCATTCTCGTTGTATACCAGTTTCCTTTCCTTTGCCTGCAGGGACCTGATATAGTGAATCACCTGCCAGCGCTCCTCATACGAAAGCTTGTCGGCATAGGCGCCCATTACGTTCTTGCCGTACATGATCGCATGGTAATACAACCCATTTGTCGTATCGATAAACTGCGGCTGGATCATGTTTGCAGGTGCAGCAGGGTAAACACCCCCGGCATCCCCCGTTGCAGGATTCGGCTCACGTACAATGTACCCGTTGCCGTCAGCTTTGGGACCATGGCAAATGCCACAATAAATCACGTATAGTTCTTCGCCCTTTGCCAAGCCTTCTGCCGTGATCGGGAAAGGGTTCTCGATGATTTCATCAATGGCCCTTTGCCTTTCCGGATCTGAATCACCGTAATAGTAGGGAGCATGGCCATTTGCCGGAATGGCAATTTCCGTCTGGCTGGCTGTCCCTTCAAAACTGGCTTCTTTCTCCAGCCTTTCTACAGCATTTTCGGCATAGTACATGGAAACCATCCCACGGGCTACTGTCCCCGGTACAGGCTTGCGCGGCTCTACGGTTTCCTTGTAGGAAGCTTCGTCCCCCCATGTATTGTAATAATAGTAATTGTACAGATTTGCCTCTACAGCTGTAGAGTGAACCATGTCCGGCATGAACTCATGCCCGGTGCGGTTTCCGCTGGCCGGGGAACATGCTTCCATCACGACAATGATCAGTATGATATAGAATAATTGTACTCTCATGTTACCTCGCTTAAAGCTTTTTTGTTTCGATGAATGAAGCCCCAGTCTGATCGAAGAAGGACCTGTACTTTGAGATCTCCTCTTCTGATGCCTCGTCTGCATCGAATGCGATGCAAAATTTATCATCTGAAATCCTTGGATGCACGATTGGGTTCTTGATACCGGGGCCCTGCCCGTTGATAATGTAAAACGTGACCGTCATCCCAATCGCAGCGAAGAGCACCGTCAGCTCGAATGTGATCGGTATGAATGACGCAATGGCCCAGTACGGCTTCCCCCCGAAAATATTCGGCCAGTCCATTGCATGGATCCAGCTCATTCCCAGGACGGCCGTGAGCGTACCGATCATCCCGTAGATGAACCCGCCGATATGCAGCCGTGATTCGGAAAGGTCTAACAGATCATCAATACCATGCACCGGGAATGGTGAAAACACATCCAGGATGGACATTTCGCTCCTGTTCGCCTGGCGGACTGCATCCATCAGGATCTCTTCATCATCATACAGCCCGTACACAATCTTTTTATTTCGATAACCCATCGATTCAGATTTTCAATTCAATTAATGTTCATCATCATGATGTTCCACAACTGTTGATTCAAGCGATCCTGATTCAACCTGTTGAACAACCGGTTCAGCATTTTTCCTGGCAAACTGATCACCCGAGGACTTCAGGATGTGCTTGATCTCTGCGATCGCAACCACAGGCGCCACGCGTGTGAAGAGCAGGTAGAAGGTAAAGAAGATGCCAAGCGTCCCGACGAAAATCCCGATCTCCACGATCGTGGGCACATAGAAACTCCAGCTTGAGGGCAGGTAGTCACGCGCCAAAGTCGTCGCGATGATCACGAATCTTTCAAACCACATCCCGATATTCACAAAAATGGACATGATGAAGGTCCATGTTACGCTCCTTCTGATCTTTTTGAACCAGAACACTTGCGGGGATAACACGTTGCAAGCCATCATCCCGAAATAGGACCACCAGTATGGTCCCAATGCCCTGTTGAAAAATGCAAATTGCTCGTAGACATATCCTGAGTACCAGGCCACGAAAAGCTCTGTGAGGTAGGCGACGCCGACGATTGTGCCTGTCAGCAGGATCACCTTGTTCATGGATTCAATATGCCCGATCGTAATATAATCTTCCAGCCTGAGCACTTTCCGGGTGATGACCATGAGTGTTTGTACCATGGCAAACCCGGAGAAGATCGCCCCGGCCACAAAGTAGGGCGGGAAGATCGTCGTATGCCAGCCCGGGATCACGGAAGTCGCAAAGTCAAAACTCACAATCGTATGCACGGAAAGGACAAGCGGTGTAGCCAACCCGGCAAGGACGAGTGATAGAGATTCCCAGCGCTGCCAGTGTTTTGCGTTTCCGGTCCAGCCGAACGAAAGGAGGTCATACAGTTTCCGGCGGATTCCCTTCGCCCTGTCACGGACTGTAGCAAAGTCAGGTACGAGACCTGTATACCAGAATAGAAGGGATACTGTAAAGTAGGTGCTGATCGCAAAAAGGTCCCAAAGCAGTGGCGAGTTGAAGTTCGGCCACAACGGTCCGCGCGTATTCGGGTAAGGGAAGAAAAAGAAGACCACCCAGATCCGCCCTACGTGGATGCCGGGGAACAATGCCGCACAGATCACGGCAAAGATCGTCATCGCCTCCGCAGCCCTGTTCACACCTGTTCTCCATTTCTGGCGGAACAGGAGCAGGATGGCCGAGATCAGTGTTCCGGCGTGGCCAATCCCGATCCACCAGACAAAGTTGGTAATATCCCATCCCCAACCGATTGTGCGGTTCAGGTTCCAGGATCCGATCCCAACCCAGATGGTATACAGGATGGATACCACACCGATCGTCAGCGCAATCAGTGCCACAATAAATGCGATAACCCAGGCCGGGCTCGGAGCCCTTTCCGTCGGTGCGCAAAGGTCTTCGGTAATCTGATGGTAGGTTTTACTACCGGTGACTAAAGGTTCCCTGATGGGCGATACAGGAGCAGCGCTCATATATTCGATTTTATCAATGGATAATTAGATTGCTTCAATATTCTCATTCGGATTCACGATCCTCGCCTGGTAATTCACAGACGACCTTGTGTTGGTTTCCTCAAGGACAATATAATTCAGGGGTGACTCCAGTTTCTTACTGAGGAGATCACCATCACTGTTCATATCACCGAAAGTGATTGCACCTGTCGGGCAAGCCGTCTGACAAGCAGTTTTGACATCTGCATCCCTGAGTTTCCGGTTATCCACCTTTGCGCGCAGTTTTCCTTCCTGGATACGTTGTGCACAAAAGCTGCATTTTTCAATTACCCCGCGTGACCGCACAGTCACATCCGGGTTCAGGACCATTCTCGTCAGGTTATCGGCCATCCATGGTGTATCGTCTTCACGTACCTTGTTGCCCAGATTGGGTTCGTTTACCGGCCAGAGATCCGCTGACATAAAGTCAAGCCAGTTGAACCTCCTGACTTTATACGGGCAGTTGTTTGCGCAATACCGTGTACCTACGCACCTGTTGTAAGCCATCTGGTTGAGCCCTTCCGAGCTGTGGTTTGTCGCGTTTACCGGGCATACATTCTCACAGGGAGCGTTGTCACAATGCTGGCACATCATGGGTTGATAAACCGCCTTGGGATTCTCGACATCTCCATAAAAATACCTGTCAATCCTGAGCCAGGTCATTTCGTGGTGGCGGCTGACTTCACGCTTTCCGACCACCGGCACATTGTTTTCCGACATGCAGGCAACTGTGCAAGCGCCACAGCCGATACATGCGTTGAGGTCCACGTGCATACCCCAGTGGTGGCCCCGCTGATAGAGTTCATCATGACCAGAGTAGATCTGCTGTTCATTCAGGTGCTGGTGGTGGTGCCTTTCCTCTTCCAGGTCATGGATGAAAGACTCAAGATCGCCAAGGTTCGCACCCCGGATGATCGACCTGTCGGTCAGCGAACCCTGAAATCCCTGGTCTACAAGGCCATACCCCATCGCAACCGTGGCAGCCTCATCGGCATTGATGATTTCGTTCGTTTTCTTGTCCACACCCTTGACACCCATCGTATGGTGGTATTGTACGCAGGAGAAATGGTCCTCCTCCCCGACTTTACCGGAAACAGAAACACCGGTAGCATGATACTGGATCAGGCCGTCGTTATCGGTTGTCAGCATTGGATTCACGTCAACACCTACATGTGAACCGGTCCTCCCGGCAGCAGTCCTGCCATACCCAACGGCCAGTGTCAGTACATCTTTCGGCTGACCGAACTGTTTGATCACCGGTACCGTCACCGTCTGTTCACCGGCGGCCAATTCGGCAAGATCTCCATCTTCCAGGTCATTTAGCCCGTTGAACTGGCGCACACCATCCCATTCGAGCGGGACAGCGAGGTAATTGCCCCAGGTACACCTTGTGACCGGGTCAGGCATCTCCTGAAGCCAGGGGTTATCTGCATACCGGCCATCGCCCATCGCGACTTCTTCCACAAAGTTGATCTCCATCCCTCCGGATCCCGGGCTTGTGAGTTTTTGAGCAGCAGCCCGGATATTTCCATTAAAAGTCACATTGACTTCCTCAGGCTGATAAGTGAAGGTCCCGTCGTGGAGCAAGCTGTCCCACATGGACCTGAAATCAGCAAACCTGGACTGCATGCCCATCATTTCACGCTGCCACCTGGCCCTGATGTATTCGTAATATGGTTGTTCTGCATTCTGATCAAGCTGGTTGCTTCCGGCCCACAAGAGCAGGGAATGTTCTGCCTGGCGGGTATCGAACAGTGGTGAGATCGTTGGCTGGATCATGCTGATATGGCCACGCTTTGGCTCGACATCCCCCCATGACTCCAGTAAATGGTGGTTGGGTGCCAGGTGTGTGCATAACAGCGTGGTTTCATCCAGCACACCGCCAAAAGAAATGCGTGTGCCTACTTTGGCAAATGCATTCCTGAATGACTCTGCGAAGGGTGTCTGATACGCAGGATTGGCATCCCAGACAATCACAGTATCAATGCGGCCTGCATCCATATCGGCGATCAGTTGCTGCAGTTCGGTTTCATCACCCTGCTTTTGCATGGAGGCTTCCGTAAAATCGACAGTACTGCCTACGTTGCCTAACAGATCATTGATCCGGGCAATCAGCACCTGGTCTCCCAGGTTGTTGCTTCCGGAGACCACTAAAGAGTTCCCCCTGTTTGATAACAGATCACGGGCAATGGCAGAAATGGCATTTGAAGCTTTCTCATTGCTCAATTGTGGCCCGTCTATACGTGCGCCGCCTGTTTGTGCAGCTACATTATTATATAGTGCAGCAATTGAGGCACTGATTTCGGAAGGTTTGACCACTACACGGTTATCCGCATTCGATCCGGTCATGGACATGTAACTTTCCACCTGGTAGTGACGCGACATTTTCGCATCCTTGACATCCTTGATCTTCCTGTTTTGGATGTATTCGTGGGCATACTCCACAGGTGAGATCCAGGTACCTAAAAAATCGGCATTGAATGAAACGATGACGTCCGCTTTACCAAACCGGTAATTCGGAACGACCTTCTGGCCGTAGCACTCCTCGTTTGCCTTTAGGATGGCAGCAGCACTCACCCCGTCAAACGAAACATGCCTTGTATTCGGGTATTTATTCCTGAATGCACCGATCACCGCTTTCGAACTTGGGCTCATGATTGTCCCGGAAAGTATGGCGACCCGGCTATTGGCATTGAGTTTTGAGGCCACTTCCGCATCCAGGTCCGCCCAGGACATTTCCGCCCATTTGTCACCATCCTTTTTCATTGGGCCTTTAACCCTTTTTGTATCATACAGGCTCAGCACAAGTGCCTGGGACCTTGCGGATGTACCACCGTGGGTAACGGCAGACATGTGGTTCCCTTCTATCTTGATCGGCCTTCCCTCACGCGTTTTCACCAGGACAGCACAATAATCCGAGCCGTTCACGAATGAGGAGGCATAGTAATTTGCGACACCGGGCACAATTTCGTCCGGCTTGACCGTATATGGGATCGCACGTTTGAGCGGGATCTCACAACCGGCAGCCAACGTTGCAGCCCCAAGACCAAATCCCAGCATTTTCAGGAAATCCCTGCGGTTCGCGCCAGGCATTTCATTCCAGACCTCCTTCCTGGCCAAAGCCCCGACCAGGCCTTCAGCATCCTTGAATTCTTCCTGGGAATCATTTAAAAAACCCGGATCGCGAGTCAGATCCTTATCCCCGATCCAGATATTCTGTTCTTTATTTTTCATGTATCAAATGCGTATTAAATGACGATTGACCGTTCTTTAATTCCTTGAATCTCGATTATTAATAATGGCATTTTTGACATTCAAGCCCCCCGATATCTTCTACCGTCACGGCGTCCATGTCTCCGCTCGAAAGTGCCTTGTGATAATCTTCGTAGGCATTGTAGTATTGATTTGATGTGAATTGCACCTCGGTTTCCCGGTGGCAATTGATACACCATCCCATCGAGAGTGGGGCATACTGCTGGAGAACTTCCATTTCCTCAACTTTCCCGTGACATTGCTGGCATTCCAGCTTGCCCACGGTGACATGCTGCGCATGGTTAAAATAGACATGGTCCGGGAGGTGGTGGATGCGCACCCATTCAATGGGCCCCTGGATCTTCTTCTTCAGCGGATTCGTAAGGGATGTTTTGATCCCGTTCCATTGTTCTTCCACGATCCGGTTCCCTTTCTGATCCATTTCCGTAATCTCCTCATCTTTCATGTATTCGTCAGAAATCCATTTTGTAAATATGGCCCTGATCGAATCTTCCGGCATGTCATCATAGTTTTCGATATATGTATCAGAATTCGGATTGTAGCCGATGGCGGCAAAAATTTTGGAAATCTCCTGCGTGCCGTAGGTCGATCCCTTCTTGATTGCCTTGTGACAATTCATGCACGTATTCGTGGCCGGGATGACACTGTGCTTTGACCTTCTTGCCCCGTCGTGACAGTACTGGCAGTCTATCTGGTGCAACCCTGCGTGCGTTTCATGTGAAAAGAGAATTGGCTGTTCAGGGGCATACCCTTGCTGACGACCAAGGTCCACTCCATTGGAGACCGTTGTATAGCCCATGGCAACAACAAGTGCGAAAATGACAAAGCCGACAACCCCTTTGCTTGTGAGCATTTCCACCAGTGTGGTCTTCTGGACATCCGCATCCGGATTCATCCGCTTGGCATTGATATAGTTCAGGTTCGCTATGATCCTGGCCAGGATGAAAGCAACAACGGCAAGGATGAAAAACAGGATGTAATACAGCCAGTTATTTGATTTCTGCTTTGCTACCTGAGCGCCTGGTGCAGCGACCAAAGCAGCACCCGCATTCAGGTACTGGTCATTGATATACAGGAGGATGGATTCGATTTCCTCATCGGTCAAGGCCGTAAATGCGGTCATCGCTGTTGGCTTCCACTCATTCCACAGTTCAGTCGCCCGCGGGTGGCCCGCAGCAATCATGGCCGATGAATTGCGGATCCAGCTGTAGAGATCCTCCTCGGGATAATCGGCCCACCTTTCCTCAACTCCACCTAGCGCAGGACCAGTCAAATCATCCTTCATGTTGCGGTTATGGCAGGCCGCACACTGATTTTTGAAAATCTCCTTCCCCACTTCAATCGTTGCCTCCGAGTGTGCAGACGGAATGTACATCCCGATCGAAAAGAGAAATAAAATACTGAATCTCAAACATTTACGCAGGGACAAAAATTCCTTGTTCATGTACTTTATATATATGATAATTGTAAATGTGTAATCGAACTGTTAAATCACGGCAAAAATAAGATTCACCTCATCTTAAAACAATAAAAGGATGTCTGAGTTATCTATTTAGATAAATTCTAAATAACGCTATTTTACCCCGTCCAGATCGCACAGTTTTTCATTAAACAGACACAGCTGCCTTGATGTGCGGATGCGGATTGTAGTCAAGAATTTCGAAATCCTCGTACCGGAAATCAAAAATGGAAGACACCTGCCTGTTTATTTTCAGTTGAGGCAACGGCCTTGGCTCCCGCGACAATTGCAGGCGCGCCTGATCAAAATGATTCGTGTATAGATGAACATCGCCAAATGTATGTACGAATTCACCGACCTGCAGGCCACATACGTGAGCGATCATGTGTGTCAGCAACGCATATGACGCTATATTGAACGGGACGCCAAGAAAGGTATCTGCAGATCGCTGGTACAGCTGGCACGACAGTTTTCCATCCAGGACATAAAACTGGAAAAGGCAATGACAAGGCGTCAGGGCCATCTCCTTGAGTTCTCCCACATTCCAGGCATTTACGATGATCCGCCTTGAATCGGGATTATTCCGGATCAGGTCCACCGCCCTGCTGATCTGGTCTACTGTTGTTCCGTCAGGAGCTTCCCAGCTGCGCCATTGTTTTCCGTATACCGGGCCCAGGTTTCCGTTTGCATCCGCCCACTCGTTCCAGATCCGGACACCATGCTCCTGCAGATATTTGACATTCGTATCCCCTTTGAGAAACCAGAGCAATTCATAAATGATGGACCGCACATGCAGCTTTTTTGTCGTGCACAGCGGAAATCCGTCTGACAGGTCAAAGCGCATCTGGTATCCGAACACGCTCCTTGTTCCGGTTCCTGTCCTGTCGGACTTATCGGTTCCATGGTCAAGAATGTGCTGTAACAGATCCAGATACTGACGCATAACCCTAAGAATATATATGTAAAATGATCATGCAAAGAAATAAACAAAAACAAATTTCACCTAAAATCCTTTTTAGTTTTACAAGAATAAATACTGATTTATGGGATATCGCAGTCTCCGGGATGCTGCCCGGGACCTCGAACGGAACGGGATGTTGCTCAGGATCCCGGAGGAAGTTGACCCGGAACTCGAGATGGCTGAAGTGCACCGGCGGATTTTTGACCGCAAGGGTCCGGCAATCCTTTTTGAACGGGTCAAAGGAAGCCCGTTTCAGGCACTGAGCAATCTGTACGGCACCTTTGAGCGTACCAAGTTTTTGTTCAGGCATGAGCTGCAAAAAGTGGAGAAGCTTATTCGGCTTAAAGCAGATCCTACTGCCATCCTGCGCGACCCGATGAAGTACATGGGAATGCCTGTCACAGCGCTTCATGGACTCCCTGTAAAGGCACGGTGGAAGAAAGAGGTGCTTTACGGATCGACTACAATTGACCAATTACCGCTGGTCAAATCCTGGCCGGATGACGGTGGCGCTTTTGTGACGCTCCCACAAGTCATTACCCTCCCACCGGGTTCCGGGAAGATCATGCAGTCCAATGTCGGCATGTACAGGGTGCAGCTCAATGGCAACAGGTACATCCTGAATGAAGAAGTCGGAATGCACTATCAACTGCACAGGGGCATTGGCGTGCACCACACATTATATAATCACAGTGACGCGCCTTTTCGGGCAACTGTAGCCATTGGAGGGCCACCGTCAAACGCGTTCGCGGCGATCATGCCGCTTCCCGAAGGTTTGAGCGAACTCAGCTTCGCCGGATTACTCAACGGGAGCCGGTTCAGATACTTCTTCCACAATGGCCACGTGCTGTCTGCACAGGCTGATTTCTGCATTGTGGGCACCATCCTGAAAGATGTCAAAAAGCCGGAAGGGCCTTTTGGTGACCACCTGGGGTACTACAGCCTCGAACATGATTTTCCTGTCATGCGCGTGGAAGGTGTCTATCACCGGAAAGATCCCATCTGGCACTTTACCGTGGTCGGGCGCCCCCCACAGGAGGACTCGAGCTTCGGCCACCTGATCCATGAACTGGTCGGCCCGCTGACACCTTCTGAATTTCCAGGGCTGGTCGAATTAAATGCAGTCGATGCTGCAGGTGTGCACCCTCTTTTGCTGGCCATTGGCAAGGAACGATATATGCCTTTCAGGGAAAAGGTGCCGGAGGAGATCCTGACGATCGCAAACCATCTCCTGGGCAAAGGCCAGACGTCCCTTGCCAAATACCTGATCATTGCCGCCCAGGAAGACGATCCTGCATTGTCTACACATGACATGGGCCGTTTTTTCCAGCATGTCCTGGAGCGGGTGGATTGGAAAAGGGACCTTCATTTCCATACAAAAACGACCATCGATACCCTTGATTATTCAGGTCAGGGCTGGAATGCAGGGTCAAAGCTGGTGATCGCCTGCCGGGGAAAAAAGGTTCGAAGTCTTGCGCATGCCGTAAGTTCCGAACATACGCTACCCGGCCCCTGGAAGAATCCCCGAATTGCGCTTCCAGGCATTCTTGCGATCGAAGGACCCCGGTTTCACGATTACCAGGCTGCACAAAAAGAAATGGACCAGTTGACCTCCGCCCTGTCCAGCCAGCAACTGGATGGTTACCCGCTCATCCTTGCTGTGGATGACTCGGCATTTGTCAGCCGGCACATCAACAACTTTCTCTGGGCCGCCTTTACACGATCGAACCCGTCACATGATATCTATGGTGTACAGGCATTTACCGAATTCAAGCACTGGGGATGCAAAGGGCCGCTTGTGATCGATGCTCGGAGCAAGCCGCACCATGCACCACCCCTGATCGAAGACCCTGCTGTTTCAAAGCGCGTCGACAAGCTGTTTCACAAACTGAAGCTTTAGCCAGCCGTGGCAGGTCAGGAAGCATATACATCCATCAGGATCAACAGGAACAAAAAACCGGGGGACTACCTCTTCCCGCTCGAAGATCCCGTTCCCTGGTCTGAATCCGGCTATTACCTTGCAGAAAGACCTTCATTCACTTTCGACCCGCTGTTTCATGCCGGTGCCTACTATGTACAGGAGCCCTCAAGCATGTTGGTCGGCCATGTCGTCCGCCAGCTGCCACGGCATGAGGAGATGAAGGTACTCGACCTCTGCGGTGCACCCGGTGGAAAATCCACTTTGCTTGCTTCTGCTCTGGGGAATCACGATGTCCTGGTCACAAATGAAGTGATCAGGTCAAGATACATGGTCCTGGTAGAGAATATGACCAAGTGGGGATTGCCAAATGTCATTTTGACAAACCATGACCCCAGGGACTTCCAGCGCCTGGGTCCTGTTTTTGACCTCGTCCTTGTGGATGCTCCGTGTTCCGGCGAAGGACTTTGGCGAAAGGATGCCAGGGCTGCGGAACAATGGTCCGAGGAGAATGTCAGGCATTGTTCCCTTCGGCAGAGGCGGATCCTGGCAGACATCCTGCCGGCATTGAAACCGGGTGGATTCCTTGTGTACGCGACCTGCACATTCAACGATATGGAGAATATTGATAATGTGGACTGGATGGTGCGCACATTCGGTCTCTGGAGTGTCCAAACCCGCATCAACGAAGATTGGGGCCTGCAAAGGAAAGCAAAAGGCGATGCCTCTGGTTACCAGGCGTCTCCCGAATTCACGCGCGGTGAGGGCTTCTTTTTCTCCGTATTGCAAAAACCCGATGATATCATTGTGCAATACAGCGCCAAAAAGAAACGGCGCTCGCCAGGAAATTGGGAGCCTGTCAAAACTCCTCCAGAGGTGATGCCGTACCTGGCAAACCCGCAGGAATTTTCCTGCTTCCGACATCCGGACAACAGCCTGTTTGCATGCCCTTCCGAGACAAGGCCATTTTTAGAGGATATCCTGGATGCCCTGCCGAGGAGCAGGCCATTACTGGAATTGGGCCAAATCAAAAAAACGACGCTCATACCTGCACATGCACTTGCCGTGTCTGCCAGCATATCTGAACAGGTCCCCCGCATCGAGGTCGACATTGAGCAGGCAGTCCGATACCTGCAGCGATCTGAACAAATTACCGTTCCGCAGGGCACAAAACCCGGATGGTACCTATTGACATTCCGTGATGTCCCGCTCGGGTGGATCAAAAACCTGGGAAACAGGATAAAAAACCACTTCCCGATGCCCTGGAGGATCAAAAAACAAGTGACATAAATCCAGAAAAAAGCGGTGCTTCTCATGTGATATTCAAATAGTTTCGTTTTTTTGTCAGCGTGTAAATCTCAATACACAAGGCAAAAACCAACAAAAACGACCAGCTCTATGAAAATCATAAAACGCCTGAGTGTTCTTTCCATTCTCCTTCTGAGTGCACATGTCTACTCATTTGCACAGGAATCGGGTGATCAAATGGGGCTCGACGAACGTATCAATGAATGGTTTGAGCCGATCACCGCCGTGTGGGAGAGCATCGTCTTCTGGCAAGTACCCGGTACAGGCATACCGCTTGTCGTCATCCTGCTTGTTTTCGGGGCTGCCTTCTTTACCGTGTATTTCAAATTTGTCAACCTCGTAAAGTTCCCGACTTCCATCCGTGTGGTCCGTGGGCATTTTGACGACATCGACCACCATGAAGCTGAGTCAAAGGCCGAGGTGAACATCGTGGAAGGCGATGTCATCGACACGATCAAGGATGAGAGCAAGGAGGGCGAAGTGAGTCATTTCCAGGCACTGGCCACGGCAGTATCAGGCACTGTAGGGCTGGGGAATATCGCTGGTGTCGCCCTTGCCATTGCAATTGGTGGCCCCGGTGCCACATTCTGGATGATCATCTGTGGGTTGCTCGGCATGTCCACAAAATTCGTCGAGTGTACGCTCGGGGTGAAATACCGGGACATCGGGCCAGATGGAACGGTTTACGGCGGGCCCATGTACTACCTGTCCAAAGGCCTGAAGGACAGGGGATTCCCGGGCTTCGGCAAGGCACTGGCCTTTCTTTTTGCCTTCCTGTGCATCGGCGCCTCATTCGGCGGAGGAAACGCGGTACAGGCTAATCAGGCCGCTTCGCAGTTAGCCTCCTCTTTCGGCATTTCCGGCGGGGCGACTGGTTTCTGGATCGGTTTTATCCTGATGCTTGTCGTTGGGGCGGTCATTATCGGCGGGATCAAGAGGATCGCTTCGGTCACTGAGAAAATCGTTCCCTTCATGGCAGTCGTATATATCATTGCCTGCCTGATCGTGATCATCGGCAATATCTCTTTTGTCGGGGAAGCCCTGAAAAGCATTGTGGTGGAAGCGTTCTCCCCGCAGGCGACCGTCGGCGGATTTTTTGGCGTCCTGATCACCGGGTTCCGGAGGGCCGTATTCTCCAATGAGGCAGGTGCCGGGTCTGCAGCCATCGCACACTCTGCAGTGCGGACGAGGTATCCGGCTTCAGAGGGGCTGGTTGCACTCCTTGAGCCATTTATCGATACCGTTGTCATCTGTACCATGACCGCCTTGGTGATTATCATTTTCAACCACGGGAACGGCCAGTTCCTGTATGGAGGTGACGGCCAGGGCAATGTCGTGATTGACGGCACAACGATCGGCGGGGTGGATCTCACTTCACTGGCCTTTGAAAGTGTGATTCCGTGGTTCCCGTACGTGCTGACGATCGCGGTCGTGCTTTTTGCCATTTCGACCATGATTTCCTGGTCCTACTACGGGCTGCAATCATGGAAGTTCCTGTTCGGAAGAAGCAAGGCCATGGACCTGACATATAAAGTCCTTTTCTGCGTTTTCGTGGTGATCGGGGCAGCATCATCCATGCAGGCGGTATTCGACTTTTCGGATGCCATGATCCTTGCACTGGTGTTTCCCAACATGATCGGCTTGTTTTTCCTTTTCCCGAAAGTACGAGACGAACTCAGGAGATACCTGAGCGCGATCAGGAATTTTGTACGCATCTCATAAAACCGGGAATCCATGGAACAGTCGGAGATTTGCGACCGTTTCTATATAGTGATGCACAAAACATATCTCATATTAGGATCCAACATCCGGCCTCGTCTTGTATACATGGACAGGGCAAAAAAATTGCTTGAGGAAAAAGCGGGAAAGATCCTGAAAGAAAGTGCCCTGTACGCCACAGAGCCCTGGGGTATGGATTCCCATGACCTTTTCCTGAATCAGGTCATCCTGTTAGAAACGGAACTTGATCCTGGATCGCTGCTGCAATTCATCCATCAAATCGAAGGCTCACTGGGCAGGGAGCGATCCCGAAAATACGTGGCCAGGACAATTGATATCGACATCTTGTTTTGGGATGATCAGGTCATTCAACAGCCTGATCTTACGGTGCCCCACCCGCTCATCGGGGAAAGGAAATTCGTCCTCGAGCCCCTTGCGGAGATTGCGCCCGGGCTGATCCACCCCATCCTGAAAATCCCTGTCTCCGCCATGCTGGAGGGGTGCAAGGATCAGAAAGAAGTGTTTATCTTAGCGGCTCATGAGCCAGCAGATTCCATATAAATATGTGTGCATTGAGGGGAATATCGGAACGGGGAAAACGACATTATGCCACATGCTGGCGCGGGAATACAGTTGCCGCCTGATCCTTGAAGAATTCAGTGACAATCCATTCCTTCCCTACTTCTATGAAGACCCGGACAGGTACGCCTTTACTGTGGAGCTGTTTTTTATGACCGAAAGGCACAAGCAACTGCAGAAAGACCTGCTCAACCAGGACCTGTTCTTTGACTTTGCCGTTTCTGATTATTGCTTCTGGAAAACACTGATCTTTGCCCGCAACAACCTGACCGACCAGGAGTACAAACTCTTCCAGCGGCTCTTCACCATCCTCAACAACAGTTTTCCGCCGCCTGACCTGCTCGTGTACCTGCATCGATCGCCGGTCAAGTTGCTTGAATTGATCCGCAAAAGGGATCGGTCATACGAGCGGAACATCTCCACTGCTTATTTGCAAAGCATCCAGGACTCATATTTCGAGTTCTTCCGGAGCCAGATGAACTACCCGATCCTGATTGTCGATGTGGAAGATATGGATTACCTGTCCAACGGGGACCATTACACAGAGATCAAGCGCCTCATTTCGAGGCAATACATGCCCGGCATCCACAGGGTATCCCTGAGGATTTGATCCAATTGGTCTGCTCGTTGTTGTCGTTGGTATAGTACTGAGAACTATTTTCCGATGCTTTGCATTACATTCACAACTGATGGGCAGAAAAGCCCCTCCGTGAACATAATTGCGTGACCACATGAGACAATTTTTCAAGTTCGCTTTTGCATCCTGCCTTGGTGTATTCCTTGCCGGTATATTGATGTTTTTCCTGATGATCATCATCGGGACAGGATTTCTGGCTACCGGAAGCCAGAAATCCACTGTCCAGGATAATTCAATCCTGAAAATCGATTTCCCGGATCCTGTGCCGGAACGCACAAATAATGTCGAGATGACCCGGTTGTCTTTTGATGATGCCACGATCCTTGGACTGCAGGATATCGTTTCCATCATCGAAAAAGCTGCAGAGGATGACAGGATCCTGGGGATCCAGATTGAACCGATGTCGAGCACAATGGGTGTCGCACAATCGCGGGTATTCCTGGAAGCCATCAGGGAATTCAGGAACAGCGGAAAAATTGTCACCGCTTATGCAGACTATTACACCCAACCGGCGTATTACATATCATCTGCCGCAGACCAGATCTGCGTAAGCCCGATCGGCACGGTCGATTTCAGGGGCATTGCATCCTATGTGCCTTTTTTCAAGGAGTTCCTCGACAAGATTGGCGTCCACTTCAATATTTATTATGCAGGTGACTTCAAAAGTGCGACAGAACCTTTCAGGAGAAAAGAGATGAGCCCGCAAAACCGACTCCAGATCAAGGAGTTTCTGGAAGATGTGTACGGCACTTACCTGTCAGACGTCGCCGCTGCAAGGGGACACGGACTTACAGCACAGAAATTGAAGGAACTGGCTTATCAATTCAAGGTGAGGGATGCTGACGATGCCCTGGCAAACGGACTTGTCGATATGGTCGGATTCAAAAGCGACCTGAGAAAATGGAGCGAGGGGCAACTTGGCCTTGAGTCTTCCAGCGAATTGAAGGAAATCACCCTGAAGTCATATGCCCAGGCGATCAGCTACAGGAACTCGGGATCAGGTTCGGACCGTATCGCGGTGGTCTATGCAGAAGGAGAGATCCGGGATGGAAAGGAGGCGTATGGCCAGATCAGGGACGGACAATATGTCCCCCTCCTGGAGAAGATCAGGAAGAATGAAAAGGTGAAAGCAGTGGTGTTCCGCATCAATTCACCAGGGGGCAGCATGCTGGCAGGTGAGAAGATCTACCGTCAAATCATGGCTCTGAAAGACAAAGGGGTGAAGGTGGTCGTCTCCATGAGTGACCTTGCAGCATCAGGTGGTTACTATATTTCCGCCCCAGCTGATTCGATTTTTGCCGCTCCAAACACCCTCACAGGTTCAATCGGTGTGTATACGATGGTCCCGAATGTCCATGAACTCCTCGAGGACAAGGTAGGTATCCGCTTCGACACCGTACAGACAGGGCCGATCAGCGCCGGATTCACCCCTTATCTGAAATGGTCGGAAAATGAACACAAGTACATCCAGCGGAGGGTGGATAAGAATTATGAACTATTCCTGCAGGGTGTTGCTGATGGCAGAGGCATGTCTGTTGAAGATGTGCGCAAGGTAGCCCAGGGTCGTGTCTGGACAGGAAAAAAGGCCCTTGAACTCGGGCTGGTTGACCGCATCGGGGACCTCAAAGATGCCATCGCTTCAGCTGCCAGCCTGGCAAATCTTGAAACTTACCGGGTCGTCGAATATCCAAAATTCAAGAATCCGCTTCAAAAGATCATAGAAGAAATACTCAATCCGGGAGAAACACAGGCAAAAGCGATCCGGAGCCAGATCAGGGAAATCGTGCCTGAAACCTTGTATCTTGAACTCATGGAACAAGCCGGTGAACCCCAGGCCAGGCTCCTTCTTGATGTCGAATTCTAATTTTTTTCACTTTTTTCATTGACTTGTGAACTTTTTATTACGTTATTTGTATCTACATTTGTTGTATATACAATTAATATTGCTACATGAAAATTGAAGAGGTGATTCATCAGACTAAATTCCAGTACCCTGCGCAGAAAGTGGCCATCAATGTGATGTATTCTGCATCCTGGCTCGGGAACGAGATGAAGCACGCGCTTGAAGATTATGACCTTTCATGGCAACAGTTCAATATCCTGCGGATCCTGAAGGGACAGAAAGGAAATCCAGTAAGCCTGAAACTTCTGACATCCAGGATGATTGACAAGACCTCAAACACTTCCCGGCTGATTGAAAAACTCGTGAAGAAAAACTATGTGGAGCGCATTATATGTCCTGAAGACAGGAGGCAGGTAGAAATATCCCTTACTGAGGACGGTGGAAAGATCGTCCAGTTAGCTACCAGATCCATGGACCAACACATGCATGAATTGTTTGGTCACATGCAGGAAAACGATTTGAACATTCTCAATAACCTTCTGGACCTCATGAGGACACCAGATTAGAAAATCATTCATTCACTTAATTTTTTCCAAAACTTTTTAATTATGAAAATGATCCTTGTATTTGCATTGTTTGCCTCCGTTGCAGGCACCGGTTTTGCAACAGAGCCGGAGAAAGGCGAGACAACCATGTACTCTGCCAATGTTGAAAACAGTGAGATCCAGTGGACCGGCCGCAAGGTAACCGGGAAGCACCACGGTACCGTAAACCTTCTGGAAGGAGGGCTTGAATTTGATGGCGACAAACTCGTCGGTGGAGGTTTTACGATTGACATGACCTCCATTACAGTTACTGACCTTGAGGGGGAGATGAAGGGTAAGCTGGAGGGCCACCTGAAATCAGACGACTTCTTCGGTATCACAAATCACCCTACGGCAACATTCAAAATTACGGATGTCGCTGCCCGTGACGCGAGCGGGGGCTATAAAATCACCGGTGACCTGACCATCAAGGGCATCACCAAACCGATCAAGTTCAATGCCGTAGTAGCAGACAGCAATGATGGTCGTACGGCTACTGCTGACATCCAGGTCGACAGGTCAGAATACAATGTCCGTTATGGATCGGGTAGTTTCTTTGACAACCTCGGTGACAAGACGATTTATGATGAATTTGACCTTTCTGTCAAACTCGCGCTGAACAGAAGCTAAGCAAAGCAACATACGAATCAATGATATAAGGCCGCAATGTTTTGTTGCGGCCTTTTTTTGTATCTTATCGTAGTTTGGAACCATACCCCGGCACAGGGTGTACGATACTTTCAATGGCTGTCAAATGGAAAACTGGTTGCCCATATTCCCGCTGCAATTAATCATCTTCCCTGGTGAAAAAGTAAACCTGCATGTCTTCGAACCAAGATACAAGCAGTTGGTCACGGAAACCCGGGATTCGGGCCAACCGTTTGGCATCCCGCCTGTGATCAATGGTGAAATGAAAATGACCGGCACCTTTGTTCAACTGCACGAAATCGTACGGATTTACCCGGACCAACGTATGGATATCCGGTGCATGGGCACAGAACCTTTCCGGATCGAAGAAGTCAACCGACCCTGCCGGGACAAACTGTATGACTGTGTCCGGGCCACCCCCCTCCCATTGCAAATCAACGGGGATCAGGAAAAAAATGATCGCATCATCAACATGCTCAAAGATTTCTACGAGTCCCTGGATATCCGGAAAGCATTGCCGCCGGCCAAAAGTCCGGGGTTATCCTGGCTGATCGGGCACCGCATCGGCATGAAGCCGGAAGATGAATACAGGCTGCTGACTGAACCTTTCGAAACAAAACGCCAGGACCTGGTAATCAAACACCTGCAGACATTTATCCCCAATACACGGGAGCAGATCGCCATCAGGAAGCGGGCGCAAATGAACGGTCAGTTTCGGAAGATTGATTCGATTTAGGTTGCGGGTTGCGCGTTCAGCGTTTCATTTGGATTGCCGTCGGTTTTAACCAACGGATCAAGGGAAAAAGGGACTTCGGGTTTTAACCCATGTTCGGGTTGCAGATTCCGGGTTTAAGATTATGGGTTCAGCGTTTAAGGTTGCGCGTTCAGCGTTTCATTTGGATTGCCGTTGGTTTTAACCAACGGATCAAAGGCAAGTATGATCTCGGGTTTTAACCCATGTTCGGGTTGTGGGTTGAGGGTTGCGGGTTCAGCGTTTTATGGTGATTGCCGTTGTTCCGATCCACGATCGGGATCAACCGGCAAAAAAACCCTGACCATTCATGATCTGGATATCAGTCCATTTTTCTTCAGAAATGGAAATTCTTCTAAAATCCCGCAACCTGTAACTCGTAACCCGAAACCCGTAACTCGAAACCCGTAACTCGAAACCCGTAACTCGAAACCTTAACCCGAAACCCGAAAAAAAATTCCGTACAAGCACTTAGAGCGTTTTGGGCTCCAGAAGACATAGATGGGGTGCCCCCTTTGATTTTGGTAATCCCCTTGTCCCATTTTCAGGGAAACCCAGTTCAACGACAGAACCGGGATTGAGGCCCGCCCTACTCTCAAAAAAAGATCCTCCCCAATTTTCATAATGTTGAGCCAAAACATTATTCTAAAAACAGTGCTCGTACGGATCTGCAGGACAATATATTACTTTTTTCTAATTCGGGCCGGCAGACAATCAAAATCCGGCAGGTATGTTATATTGCAGAGGATTAGCCAGACGATACCTTATGCCATCAGAACCCAGAATTTTAGTGATCGGTGCCATCGGCCAGATCGGGACAGTCCTGACAAGCGCGCTGAGAGCACATTATGGGGCACAAGCTGTATTGGCTACCGATATCAAGAAGCCGGCAGAACATGAATACCCTTTCGAAATGCTGGATATCCTGAATGTCCAGCGCGTGCGTGAAATTGTGGAGGATTACAAGATCAACCAGATCTACCACCTTGCGGCCATCCTTTCCGCCAGTGGGGAATGGAACCCGATGAAAACCTGGAATGTCAACCTGAACGGGCTGCTTACCGTACTTGAACTGGCCAAGGAAAGGGAGATCAAAGTATTTTTTCCTTCCACGATCGCTGTTTTTGGCCCTACGACACCAAGGGCACATACGCCCCAGCACACTGCCCTGTTGCCCGAAACAGTTTACGGAATCAGCAAGGTGTCCGGTGAACTCTGGTGCAATTATTACCACAAACGATACCATGTGGATGTGCGCTCCCTTCGGTACCCGGGGATCATCAGTTACCAGTCCATGCCGGGTGGCGGAACGACAGACTATGCGGTGGAGATCTTCCATGAGGCCCTGAAAACCGGCAAGTATGAATGTTTCCTCCGGTCAGACACAAAATTGCCCATGTTATATATCGATGATGCGATCAGGGCCACTCTCGAACTGATGGAGGCACCGGCCCAGCAGATCCATATCCGGTCATCCTACAACCTCGCAGGGATGAGCTTTACACCTGCAGAACTCAGCCAGGAAATCAAAAAACACATCCCGGATTTCGAGATTTCCTACAAGCCGGATTTCAGGCAGGAGATCGCAGATTCATGGACTGAAAGCATCGAAGACAATTATGCCCGGTCAGACTGGGGCTGGAAACCCGCATTTGACCTGGAAAAGATGACCTTCGAGATGCTGACACAGCTTGGTAAAGTATATTCAAATTCTCCAAAATAAAAAAGACCGGATAGATATGTTCGAACAAGTCAGACCCAAAATCGCCGAAGAGCTTGAAGAGATACGCGCCGCCGGATTGTACAAGGAAGAGCGCATCATTACGACGCCGCAATCCGCCAGGATCAGGACCGTTCAGGGTGGCGAAGTACTCAATTTTTGTGCAAACAACTACCTGGGCCTATCCTCCCACCCGGATGTGATCGAAGCTGCCAGGGAAGCGATTGACACACACGGCTACGGCATGTCCTCTGTCCGCTTCATTTGCGGCACGCAGGATATCCACAAGGAGCTGGAACAGAAGATTGCCGATTTCGTGGGCATGGAGGATGCGATCTTGTATGCAGCGGCATTTGATGCAAACGGCGGGCTGTTCGAACCGCTGCTCAACAACGAGGATGCCATCATCTCTGACACCCTGAACCACGCATCGATCATCGATGGTATCAGGCTTTGCAAGGCGCAACGGTTCAGGTACAAGACAAATGATATGCACGACCTGGAGGACAAACTGAAAGAAGCACAGGGATCGCGCAGGATCATGATCGCTACTGATGGCGTGTTTTCCATGGATGGGACAATTGCCCAGGTCGACAAGATCTGCGACCTCGCTGACAGATACGGAGCGATGGTCATGATTGACGATTGCCATGCAACGGGATTTGTTGGAAAAACCGGCAGGGGCTCTGCCGAATACCGGAATGCAATGGGACGTGCGGATATCATAACCGGGACATTCGGAAAGGCATTGGGCGGTGCTTCCGGCGGATTTACGGCTGCAAGGAAGGAAATCGTAGAGATGCTGCGTCAGCGTTCAAGGCCATACCTCTTTTCGAATACGCTGGCACCTTCGATTGTCGGTGCTTCCATTAAGGTCCTTGACTTGCTCACTTCTTCGACTGCACTCCGTGATAAACTCGAAGAAAATACAAAGTTGTTCAGGGCACGGATGACGGAAGCCGGGTTTGACATCATCCAGGGGGTCCATCCCATCGTACCGATCATGCTCTACGATGCCAAACTTTCACAAGACTTTGCCAACGCGTTGCTGGAAGAAGGCATTTATGTCATCGGCTTTTACTATCCCGTCGTCCCGAAAGGACAGGCGAGGATTCGTGTCCAGATCTCGGCCGGCCATGAAACGGACCAGGTCAACCAGGCTGTTGATGCGTTCATCAAAGTGGGCAATTCATTAGGCGTGCTTTCCTAATCATAAAACTGAGAATCCATGGCAGTAAAAAACGAACATCCGAAATGGAATCATGACGAGTTCCTGTGCTACCTCATGATTTATGCCTCAAATGCAGATATGGAGTTTACAGATGAAGAAAGGCAGATCATCAAAGCGCAGATCGACGAGGACCGTGTCGCCCACCTGTACGATGAGTTCAACCATCTTTCGGATTACGAGCGCATCCAGATCATCCAGGCATACAAAGGCTTATACTACCCGAATACTGAACGAAAGGAAGAGATCCTGCACCGTTTGAAATCCCTCTTTGAGTCCGACGGGGATTTCAACATTATGGAGCGGAACATGCTGCGCATGCTGAAAAAGATCATGTGATATGGACCTGCAATTGAATGACAGCCTGTTTGTCGTCACCGGGGCAACCAGTGGTTTCGGGAAGAGCATCGCCAGTGCCCTGATCAGAGAAGGTGCTCAGGTCATCATCAATGCACGGGGAAAGGACAGGCTTGAGTCCTTCCAGGCAGCGTATCCCGAGCAGGTTGAAATCGTCACCGGAGACATTACAACAGATGCCACAATCACTGAGCTTGTCCGGAAAATCGGTGACAGGAGACTTTCGGGCGTATTGATCAACGCTGCTGGTCCGCCTGCCATGTCTTTCGTTGAAACGGCAATGAGCGACTGGGATGAAGCCTACAGGTGTATCCTGCGCTGGAAGGTCAAGTTGACAAACTACCTGATCCCGAAATGCAAAGAGCAGCATTACGGCAGGTTCCTGTACATCGAAAGCGTTTCCGTAAAGCAACCGATCGAAAACCTTGTCCTCAGCAACTCGCTTCGTCTCGCCGTCATTGGTTTTGTAAAAACACTGAGCCTTGAAGTCGCGCAAAACGGCATCACGCTGAACGTCCTGGCACCAGGCTATCATGCCACACCTGCCATGGATCGCCTTTTTGCAAAAAAAAGCATGCTGTTGGGGATTCCGCCACAGGAAGCACAAAAAGAATTTGAAGCCGAAATCAAATCAGGCAAATTAGGCAACCCTGAGGACCTGGCTTCATTGGCCATCTGGTTATTGTCACCGGGAGCAAGGTATGTGACCGGGCAGACCATCGCTGTCGACGGAGGTCTGTTCAGGGGGACATTCTAATCCGGATTCGCTTCCGGATGGACAGAAAAGTCCCTTTGTCCCTCCCTTACTTTCTGACAATGACCGGAGATGGCCGGGTCACCATCTGGATTGTATCCCGGATCCGCTCTTCAAAAAGGATCACCTTGTTCTTCTTCATCTCTTTCACTGTTGCGGCATTATAATGGCGGATGGTGATCAGCTCCAGCTCCCTGTCCATCGTGACAGTAAATTCATCACCAAGTTCTTCCAGGAAACGGTTGATCTTGCGATCATCGTATTGAAAACAAACTGAAAAGCTGATGGCTGTATTCCGCATCAGGTTGATCTTCAGATGGTGTTTTGCCAGCAACCCGAAAATCCTTGACAGGTGGTGCTCGCCGATAAACGAAAAATCCTTTGAGCTGATATGGAGCATTGCCTGGTTATCTTCCAGGACAATGATCGGGGGAAGCTTCAGCTCATCCATGGCACTGATCATTGTCCCGTCGACCTCCGGGTCGAGAAATGAGCGCACGTAAAGCGGGATCAGCTTGTTCTGGATCGGTTTGATGGTCTTCGGGTGAATGACCTTGGCCCCGTAATACGTCATCTCAATCGCCTCCCTGTAGGTCAGCCGCTCGATCTTGATCACATTGTTGAAATGCTTTGGATCTGCAGTCAGGATACCAGGTACGTCCTTCCAGATCCAGATGCCGGCCGCATTCAGGGCATACCCGAAGATAGCAGCTGTGTAGTCCGATCCTTCACGACCGAGCGTTGTCGTATTGTTGTCCAGTGTCGAACCGATAAAACCCTGTGTGACCACAATATCCGATTGTTCAAAAAGGGGGATGACTTTGGATGCGCATCTCGATTCGACCCGATCCCAGAGCACACTGGCTTCCCTGTAATGATCGTCCGTAATGACCACGTCCCGGGCATCCATCCAGGTATTTGATACACCTTCTTTCTCAAGAAAGGCACTCAGGATGGTACTTGAGAGCAACTCTCCCACAGAAATGATCTGGTCGTACGTATAATTCTGGTCAGGATGTGGCTCCTCTTCCAGTACCCATTCGATCGTAACCCAAAGATCGTTCAGCCGGTCAAAAACCGGATCACCAGGTTCAAACAATGCATTGGCGATCCTGAGATGGGATTCCTGCAGGGACTGGAGGATAGTCGTCGTCTTGTCTGACCCTTTCGTGTAAGCCTTCCATAATTCTTCAAGGCCATTGGTTGTCTTGCCAATTGCCGACACGACAACGACAAGCTTGTCATTCGGATATTTTTTCAATATCCTGACCACATTGCGGATCGCTTCCGCATCCCGCACAGATGCCCCCCCGAATTTGAATACTTTGTACATCTTTTGACCAGGTTGTTTCCAAAGCGGCGAAGATACATATAGATTTTTTTACCGTGACTGTCAGGATACACGGGATACATGCCATAAACCCTTGCGCGAAAAATGCAACTCCAGAATTGTTCGTATGCTAACCAATATCATCTCCGGGTTTAACGGTAATCAATGGATTTTATCCAAAAATCTTCTAAAATGCGCCCTGATCGGACATTCAGATCACTTAACCATTTAAATCCACTGACAATGAACCGAAAGAGAGCATGGGCAGAACCCTACAAGATCAAGATGGTGGAACCCATTTTCATGTCCACACGTGAAGAACGGGAAAAATATATCGCCGAAGCAGGATACAATACTTTCCTGCTGAAATCCCGCAATGTGTACATCGACCTGCTCACGGACAGCGGGACATCGGCAATGAGCCAGTCCCAGTGGGCCGAGCTGATGAAAGGTGACGAGGCCTATGCAGGCAGCGAAGACTTCTATCACCTAGAAGAGGCTGTCAGAAAGTACTATGGATATCAATATGTGATCCCGACCCACCAGGGGAGGGCCGCTGAACACATCATCTCCCAGATCCTGATTAAAAAAGGGGATTTCGTACCCGGAAACATGTACTTCACCACGACGCGCTTGCACCAGGAATTGGCAGGCGGCACATTCGTTGATGTGATCATTGATGAAGCCCATGACCCGGACAGTACCTACCCGTTCAAGGGAAATGTCAACCTCGAAAAGCTGGAAAACCTGATCATCGAAAAAGGTGCTGACAAGATCCCGTATATCTGCATTGCCACCACCGTAAACATGGCCGGTGGTCAGCCGATCTCACTCCGCAACCTGAAAGCCGTGCGGGAACTCGCCTGGAAATACGGGATCCGGATCGTACATGACATGACCCGCGTAGCGGAAAATGCCTTCATGATCCAGCAAAAAGAAGAAGGCTACCAGGACAAAAGCATTGCCCGGATCGTGCGTGAGATCTGTGACCTGACGGATATTGCCACCATGTCAGCAAAGAAGGATGCACTCGTCAATATCGGTGGGTTCCTCGCTGTGAATGATTATGATATTTACGAAGAAGGCCGGAATCTCGTTGTCGTCTATGAAGGCCTCCATACCTATGGCGGAATGGCAGGCAGGGATATGGGAGCCCTGGCCATCGGGATCAAGGAATCTGTTTCGGACATCCACATCCATGCGCGTGTTGGCCAGGTCCTTTACCTGGGCAATCAGCTGCTGGAAGCGGGCATTCCGATCGTAAACCCCATCGGGACGCACGGTGTATTCCTCAATGCCCGGAAATTCCTGCCCCATGTTCCCCAGGATTATTTTCCCGCACAAGCATTAGCTGCAGAACTCTACGTGGATTCGGGCGTGCGTGCCATGGAGCGCGGGATAGTTTCTGCCGGCAGGAATAAAAAAACGGGCGCACACAATTATCCGCGCCTTGAACTCGTCAGGCTGACGATCCCAAGGAGGGTTTATACGCAATCTCATATGGACGTCGTAGCAGACTCCGTGAAGTATGTCTTTGAAAACAGGGAATCGATCAATGGGCTGGAAATGGTGTACGAACCGAAGTACCTGCGTTTCTTCCAGGCAAGGTTTAAAAAAGTCGTCCCCGTTACTCCACAAAAAATGCAAAATCCTGAGGAAAAAGAACCGGTTGTCCATGCACATTGACCACGATATTGGTGATCAGGACAGCTCCCCTCGACGGGATGCTCTGGATGGCTTTTTGCAGCACCGGGTGGTCCAGCTGGCTCACTTTAAAGTGATGGGCCAGTTTCTCGCCTGAATAAAGCTTGACTTCCATCTGGAGGACATCCATTTTCTCGCTGTTGAGGACCAGGCGGAGTGGCCACCTGCCCGAATATTGAAATTCACGGGCACTGTAATTCCCGGAGACTGGATTCGCAATCATCCTCCCCCACTTCATCATGGCATCGTCCTCCATGTGCAAGCGGTATTCTTTCAGGAAATGAATGTCGGTCAACTCGCTCCCAAGCAGAATTGCCCTGGAACCGAACGCCTTGATATCCGGCGTGATCAGCCGTCTTGAGGTCCTGAAGCCAGGGATCTGGATGATTTCATATTTCCGGTCATCCCGGTACATTTCCAGGATCTCCCTTGCAGAAGCGGATGCAGAATCGATCTTGATGACCGTTTTCTGGTCACCAACGCCCTGGATCACCTGGAATGGGTATTCACCTGAACCTGTATGCTGGATCGGGATATGCACCGATGGACGATACGGACTATCCGGATCGATCAGGTCAATTTCAAGTGCATTCAGCCGGATGCCCGCCACTTCTCCGGTAAGCGACAGACGCTGCCCGGGCCGGGCCAGTCGGGCCACTTTCGCAAGATCCTGCTTTTTGACCCGCATTTCTCCTTCCGAAGCCAGGATGGCTACCTGCTCAAGGGACATTTCGGAACTGTGATGATAAATCAGTTTCAATGATCTTTCGACGCCACTGGAAGGAAGCTTCTCATTATTCCTGTAAATTTCCATCGGGTATTCAAGAAGATCGGCAAATTGTGCCGTTTCCATGTCAAGCCCGCCTTTGTACTGGTTTGGTGAAGCAAACAGTTCCAGCGGGATAAAATACGTCCCCCATTTCAGGACATAGGCATCCGGCGATTCAGTCAGCTGGTTCTGCACGAGGGACCTTTTCCCCTCACTGAAGTTGAAATTCGCCAGGTTCCATTTCCGGCGCCCATAGTCCCGGGGATGCTCCGCGATCACTGTGGAAAATCCGCCAATCTCGCGTCCGTCCGCCAGCTGCACCTGCTCAACAAACAGGATATCCCCCTCTATGAGATTCTGACCGATCATCTGGAGAAAAGGGTTCTTGATAAACCCCTCCGGATCAAGTTGATCCACGACCAAATGGACCTTGAGTTCCTCTCCGTCCCGGCTTGCATACCGCAGGTCAAATGCAAACCTGTCGATTACGCCACCATGGATCGGCGTCAGTGCCGGAAGCTCAGTGAGCGCCTGTGCCATTGCTTCACCGTGCACAGGGTATGGCTCGGGATGATCAAGCCCGAAACGGAGTTGAGGCCCCCACAAAACTTCATATTTCGGGGAGATACGCGACATTCTTTCTACGCCGTAACTCTTCAGGGCAGGAGGTTTGTCAAAAATGAAAGGGTCTTCGATGTACCACCTGTTTGGAATGTAGAGTGTCTTTGCCTCATCTGTCAGGATACAGTAGTATTGTTGCTCCTCCCGATCCATGAATACCAGCTGGATGGAAGATGTGGCCGGCATGCCTTCCATCGCCTCATGCAGGCACTTCATGTTCGTGCCGGGACATTCAAGGTTGTAGAAGTTCTGGTGGTCACTTGCGGTAATGGAGATGCGCACTTTCTCGATATCGCAAATCGTCCCGTCCTGCCTGTAGATCACGGGCAGCTGGGTCTGGAATTTTCGAAATTGATCCGGCGAGAATTCATGGAAAGGGAACCGGATCTCGGTTTGGTCTTCGATATGTACAAGGGGCACTTCTTTTCCGGACCATTCCATATAGACCTGGTCATGGTCCTGCGCGTCGAGGTGGACAAGTTCGGCTTGCAAAAGGGATTCCACTTCCTCACCCAGGAAGTGGAAAACACGGTCCAGGAATGGTACAGGGACATCCGGTGTGCCGAACAGCCAGACCAGCCCGGCAAAAACCGGCACGACTAACCACCACGATGCGGCCCTGGTCCTCTTTTCAGACCCTGGCTTCTGAAGGGCCCCGATCCGTTGCGGGAAAAGCGGATGAATCGATAGGCCGCCGGCCTCCTTTGTTTTGTGCTCTCCCAGGAGATACCTCACCATTCCTTCCCTGCTATCAAATCCATGCACGGCATACCGGTCCGATTCAATGACATGCAGTTCCCTGAGCCTGTTGCGAAAAGCCCATATCATCGGCAGAAACCAGCCGAATACCACCATCAATTCGATCATGACGACTTCCAATGCATGATAGGGTTTGATCTGGTCGGAAATGCTGAGATAAAAGTCCTTTTCAGGGCCACGCATCCGGTCACCAAACCAGTATAGTGAAGAAAACAGCGAGCATGCAGGTAGGGGCCCGGGAACGCCCGAGCTGGTTGTTTCACGTTTCATTTGCTGCATTCGCCGGACCGATTTCAAAGTATTGAGGAGCCCCTTCAGGAAGGCCACCGACAGGAAAAGTACGCCCATCCCGTAAACAGCAAGTAGCAGGTTACCCGCGCTGAGGATGAATTCAGTGCTGAGGGATACCGTCCTTTCCATCCCTGACATATGCTGCTCATCTGCCATCCAGGGCATCGGCTTTAGAAAAATGATTGGCATCAACCTCCCTTGATCAAAATGGACGTGCATCAGGGGGATCACAGAAGACAGGACAGGTGCAATGACCAGGTAAAGTTTCCTGAGCCTGAATGACCCTGTCCCTTTCAGGACCCATCGGTATATGCCAAGGCATACCACGAGGCAAAATGCCGTTTCCAGAAGATATATGATGAGGCCTGGCTGGATCATATGCGGGAAAGTAAACGTTTATCCATCTAAATTTATGCACAAAAGATCAGGCAAACAATTGGAAGATATGGAGCTTTGGCTCATTGCGGACACCTGCAGTATTTATTAACACTACATTTGCATCTACATTTGCACTGATATGACCAGGGGCCACTTCAGCATCATAGGGGGAATCCTGATTTGCCTTTTGGCAGGAGGGCTTCTCCATGCACAGGAGCGTCAGTGTACTACCGTGAACGTCGCAACTCAACCGGGAGGCAACCAGCAGGAGGGTCAGATTGTCACGCAACGGTCTTGGCCCTCCGTACCCGTGGTTTTCCATATCATTTCCAGGCTTCCGGAAAGCGATTTTTCAGACCTGGAGGTCCAGGCCCAACTTGATGTGCTCAACCGTGATTTCCAGCTTCGGGGTGAAAACCTCGGCAGGGTTCCTGAAGAATTCAGGGAACTTGCTGCGCCCATGGATATCCGTTTTTGCCTGGCCGCTGAGGACCCGGCAGGAAATCCTTCTACAGGGATCATCCGCAGGCAGACATCCATTCCGGATATCGGCTCCGCTTTCAACCCTGAGGGAAGAAGGAGAATCCACTATGACTTCCTGGGGGGTAGTGATGCCTGGGATCCGGAACGGTATGTGAATATCTGGGTCGGGGAAATGGAAGGGGTGATCGGATTCGCCACGTTCCCGAACCAGGCACCTTTCCCGGAAGAGGACGGCATCATTATCGACCCTGCCTACTTCGGCACACTCCGCCCCGCTGGCCAAACTGGTGCGAACAGGGGGCATACCCTGACCCATGAGATGGGCCACTACCTGAACTTGCAGCATCTTTGGGGCGCCAATGATTCTGCCTGTGAAGAGGATGACCAGGTTGAAGATACACCGATTCAGTCAGGCCCCCATTTTGGCTGTCCTGCCCACCCTGTCGTCTCCTGCGGGACACCGGATATGTTTATGAATTTCATGGATTTCACGAATGATGCATGCCTCGCATTCTTCACTGTGGGACAAGTCAGCCGCATGGCACAAAGCCTAGAATACCAGAGGACCACACTGGGCACAGGTCTTGTGGTTTGCCACGAGCCCGAAACAACGGTTCCACCCGATCTTGAATCAAAACTGATCACAAGCTACCTCCCGGAAAGGAAAGTGATCCTTGCCAGGCTCATGGACCCTTTCGAAACCCGCGTTGAAATATCCTGTTATACCATTGATGGAAGACAAGTGGCTGAATACGACCTGGAGGGGGAATATACACTGCTGATCCCGACAAGGGGGATACCGGGAGGTTTCCTTGTCCTTTGGATCCGTACCGACAGCACCCGGTTTTCCAGAAAAATTGTCCTGTACTAAATTCCTGCTCAATATGGCCAAAAGAAAATGGACCTGCCTGCTCATCTCGATTGCCAGTGTGTTGATCCTGACATCCTGTGCAAACCAGAAGGATGCCGTCAAAGGCAGCCCGGATCAACCAGAAGCATTCCAGATGCCGGAAAGGATCGTGAAGTACACCCGTGGAAGTTGCTTCGGCAAATGTCCCGTCTTCGAATTACAGATCTTTGATGACGGTAAGGCGATCCTGGATGCAAAAATGCACATGGACCATAAGGGGCTCTTCGACTATACATTGACCAGGGAAGAACTGACCGAACTCTATGCCCTGCTGTCCGCAACCGACTTCCACTCAATGAAGGATACGTATTATGGTGAAGTGGCTGACTTGCCGGCTGTGGGCCTGTCCGTACAGGTTGGCACCTTCAAAAAATCGATCAATGGGAACTGGCAGTTTCCCGAGGAACTTCTTCACATATTCAGATACCTGGACAAATACGTACATTCAGAAAAATGGATGCCTGCGCAGGATGATAATTCACTCTACATGCAAAGCGAATCCATCATTCCGGACAGGGTTATTGTCGACTTGCACAAGCAAATAAAACCTGAGACCTGGATCAAGGAATACGATAATTACAGGGGCGAGATCAAAAAAAAGATTGCGCCGCGGCTGAGTTTATACCTGGTCAGTTTTGACCCGGACCTGGTTCACCCGGCAGATTTCATCCAAATGCTCCTCAGCGATCCGGCAGTCAATAATGCAGAGTTTGATAAAAAGTTGAAAATGAGGAATTAACACTGGTTTGCCTAACTTATAACTTTACCCGGAATATGATTTTCCGGGACCACGACCACCGGGCATACTTCTCCGCACAAATTGTCAGAATCCGCCGAATGCATCTACATTGTTCCTTCTATAGGGTACCTTGAGGAAATCAAGTGAGCCCGGTTTGACGCCAATATTAAGGCTGTATGTACCCCTTGCCGGCTGCCACCTGAAAGTCAGTTGCCAGCAATGCAAATCTCGCGTAAACCCGAGATCCGGATAAGTCAGCCGCTTGCTCCTGAAATCATAGCCGATATTCCCGACGTTGATGCTCCAGCCAGGGGTCAGTTTCATGCGCCCGGACATATTGATCGTGTGCGTACTCACGATGGATGTATCTTTTCCGATCCGTCCCACCCTGTTGACAACAAAATTATGGCTCACGCTGAAGTTGTCGAAGAGCGCAAAAAAATCATCATCCATACCGGTCAGCAGCCCGCCGCTCTGACCGGACTGGGCACCTCGCGGCTGGCTTTGTGTCTGCCGGTTTCCACCTCCCTGCTCCACTTCCTTCTTCGGACTGAACAGTTCGCGGAGTTGCTTGAGCGTCAGCCGCGAGTTGAACCGCAGGGACAGGTTCTCAAAGCGCAGAAGCTTACCATCCGTTTTCACGTAGTATTCCGTGCTTCTCCGGCCGTCCGGCCGCAGTCCATACGGGTCATACCGTGCCTGGAAAGAAAATGTCGTAATCCCCTTGAACAAACGTGTCGTGCCCCGGATCCCGATCCGGCTGAACTGGAAGCTGTCAGCTGCAAAATTGTAATCCCCGTTGACATAGATGTTGTCGAAAAGTTTCAACTTTTTCTCTGTCGAGTCCCTCTTGTTCCAGAGCTTGGCCTCAAAAATATTGTTGAAACTAAAACTGATCGACTGGCGCTCCACCTGCTGCAAACTGGCCGAATAAATCCCGCCCTGGAAGATCGAAAATGTGTCTCTCTCCAGCGGATCCCGGATGTCCGTCTGGACACTCCTGAAATAGTTGTCCGAATAGTTTCTCGGGGAATAGTTATAGCTGATCGATGGTTTGATGATGTGCCGAATCCCCCTCAGCCACCCCTTGCTCCACGTTTTCGTGGCAAACAGCTGGGTATTGACTGAAATGGCTGCGGAAAAACTCCGGAAAGGCACAAAACCGCCCACATATCTGTCCCTTGTCCGACCGTAATTGATCGTGTCCTGGTTGATGATTTCCCCGAACGGCGGATCCTGGATGGTGTCCAGCACTACAAAATCCTCGTCATTTGGATCAAATTCAAACTCCCTGTCCACCGTCTTGAAAAACCAGGTCTCCTGGTAATTCATGGATGGCGTAACATGGATATACTTGAAGAGGTCAAAATTAAAATCCGTGCTCATGCGGTGCTGCACCCCGTACTGGGCATCATCGAGGGTCATCTGGCTGAAAATTGTGCTGTCGGTGGCAAAAAAGGTCGTCTTTGCGTTACCCTGGTACTGGTATGCAATCTTCTCATACCAACGCTCCTTGCCCACCCTTTTACCGCTTTTAAAAGGGTAAATCCTGTTCAGCCTGAAATCAACAGTTGGGAAATTGATCGTGACCCTGTTGGACCTTGTATTCTGCGAGTGGCTGAAACCGACATTCAATGAATACGGTTTGTCCTGGAATGTCCTGCTATACGAAAAATTGGAGCTGAAACTGTTCGTCAGCACATCCGGGGCAAAGTTGTTATTCAGCGCCTGGTAATTGTTGGACTGGATATTGATGCTCCCGCCTATGCGCTGATAAGGATGCGCCTTGTTGTCCTGGTTGTGGCTCACCTGGATGGTGAAGGAATTGACCTTGTCACGGAGATATGAATTTGCCTGCTCGGTGATCCTGCTGGAAAAACCCAGGCGTACACTTCCCCGAAATTTATATTTCTTTACATAGCGCATATTCGCATTGAGCCCCCAGCTCCCGTTGAAGTAGATGTCGCCTGTCAAACGCAAATCCGCCCATTCCCTGATCGGGATATAGTAACCGACTTCGCGCAGGCCAAACCCCCATCGGTCCGAGTATTCATAATCCGAAGGGAAGATCAATCCGGGCCCTGCTTTATTGGGAGGCGTGACGGGATAAAAGCCGAAAGGGAGCCAGAGCGGGGTGGGCACACCCATGATCTCCAGGTTGGAAGGGCCAACCACCGCCACCTTGTTCGGGACAGTCTTGATCTTCCTGGCACGGATGCCATAATGGGGCTCTGGATGGTTACACGTCGTAATGATGGCACCGTCATTGTAGATCACATCTTCCCGCTCTGTCGAATCCCGGGTGCTTACGATCTTGGTCCGGTCCCCGAGGACATACAAATCCCCCTGTTCGGCAACGACGTCATATACCATGCCTTTGCGGGTTTTGAAGTTGTACCGCATTTTTTTGGCCACAAAGCTTTCCTCCCCGTCCTTGAAAACGGGATCCCCCACAATATTGCCACTGCTGTCCGGGAGGCCTGTTGCCGTAGCTATTGAACTGTCGAGGTGAATCCGGATAAAATCGGCAGTCAGGGTCAACTGTGTATACTTCACTTCGGCATTGCCGTACAGGTAGGCAATCCTGTTTTGATAATCCATGATGATGGTATCCTCTGCCTGGTACTCAACCTCTGCATCGAGCGCATCCTTGGAAATGGGCAACACGTCTGTCCCGCTGAAAGCGGGAAGGCTGTCCGCAGGCATACCGGTCGAGTCAGGCAACATTTCCGCAGGGACCGGTTTGCCCGGTTTTACCGGCTTTTTCTCTACCTGGCCAACCAGGCCCTGGATCGGCAGGAGGAGAAAAAGGAGCGGGATCATATGAAAATGTGCCTTCAAATCGTTGAACACTAATCGGTTTGCAAACGGAACCCGGGTATTCCAGATAAAATTCTCGTTTAAACCCGGTTTCATATTACGAATTTCCGTAATATTACATCTCGGAATATGCAAATGAAGATAAAAATTGCCATAAAAACGGATTCAAGGCTCCTTTTGTCGGGCCTCGTTTTCCTTTTAACAGCACTTTTTGATTTTGATAACAGTTTTGCGAATCCGGATATTGCTTCGTCATACCTTGTGCGGACGATCGTGCTGGATGCAGGGCATGGTGGGAAGGATCCCGGTTGCCACGGCAATAAATACCAGGAAAAGCATGTGGCACTTGCCATCGTAAAAGAACTCGGTCGCCAGATCAATGAATCCTATCCGGACATCAAGGTGATCTACACACGCGATGAAGATGTCTTCATTCCACTCCATGAGCGCGCAGCGATCGCAAACCGGAACCGGGCGGACCTGTTCATTTCCATCCACTGCAACTACATCGCGAAAAGAAACAAGGCGTTTGGCACGGAGACCTATGTGATGGGGCTGCACAGGGCGGAAGAAAACCTCATGGTGGCGAAAAGGGAGAATTCCAGTATCCTGCTCGAGGAAGATTACGAGGAGCATTATGACGGATACGATCCCGACTCGCCAGAAGGCCATATCATTCTATCCATGTACCAGAATGCCTATTTGTCACAGAGCATCCAGCTTGCCCACCATATCGAAGAAAACTTCAAGAACCAGCTGGAACGCCATTCAAGGGGCGTGAAGCAGGCCGGATTCCTGGTCCTGAGAAAGACCACCATGCCGAGTGTCCTTGTGGAGACCGGTTTCCTGAGCACGGATGAAGAGGAGAAATTCCTGGGTGACCCGAAAAAACAAAAGGCAATGGCCGCTTCCATCCTGGACGCCATATCTAAATACAAATCAGAAGTAGAGGATGTCCCTGCTGTGTTCCTGGCTTCGTCCGGGCCGGAAGATACCGACAGTACAGTTCCGGAGAAAACGGCTGACATTGTATTCAAGGTCCAGTTGGCCGCATCTTCAAAATTCATTCCCGAGGAAGACAGCCAATGGAAAGAGATCCGGGAGATTGAGGTCATTAAAGACGCCAACCTTTACAAGTACCTGGTAGGTCACTACACATCGCTTGACAAGGCGAAAGCCAAACAGGAGGAAGTTGCTTCAAGGGGGTTTGACAAGGCTTTTGTGGTTGCTTATAAAGGTGAAGAACGGATTCCTTTCGACGAAGCCATCAAAATTGTCGGCGCACACTAATCCTTTATTTCCGTTTCTTGTCCCCGATCCCGTCGATTCCATGTATTTTTGCATCCTTTAAGCGCAAGATCGAAACCTGAAATAGATGTCAAACGAATTAAAGATCGGGATCCTGGCCGCCATAGCCATTGCTGTCACCATCTGGGGGTACAAATTCATGAAGGGTAAAAATCTGTTGAAGTCTTCCAATATCCTGTATGTAGAATATGAAAATGTCGACCAGCTGACCGCGAGCTCTCCGATCTTCATCCGGGGACTGCGTGTCGGGACTGTGGAATCCGTTAAGCTGGAGGACGATATGCAAACGGTCCTTGCTGTGCTGGATATTGACAAAGGCATTCGCATCCCTAAAAATGCCGTTGCCGAGGTCGTCAGCACGAGCATCATGGGCGGCAGGGCGATCGACATCAATTTTGACGAACCGTGCACCGGTAATGACTGCGCCGATGAAGGCGATTACATTCGCGGCAGGGTCAGGGGCACGATGGAATCTGTCCTCGGAACGGACAATATCAAAGGGCTTTTTGAGGATCTGAAAGAAGGCCTGGGGGGGCTCGCCAAAGCAGTCGGAGACAGCCTGACGGCCCCGGGGGCAGACAGCGAACTGGCAAAAAGCGTGAAAAACCTGACCTCTACCCTTTCGAATATCGAATCCATCACCGCACAGCTTGACAACTCTTTGGGCAACTATGACCGCAGGATGCTGGCCATCATGCAGAATGTCGAGGTTGTATCCAATGGTCTGGCTACAAGCACCCCACAATTGCAGGAGACGCTGAATAACCTGAATTCGATTTCGGAAGACCTCGCAGAAGCGGACCTGAAAAAGACCCTTTCTTCAGCAAACAGGATGATGGAAAATGCAGGCAGCGCGGTTGATTCACTCCAGGCCACCTTGTCATCTGCGACGCAGGCTGTGGACCACCTTGCCACCCTGCTGGCGAAAATCGAAAGTGACGACGGGACGATCGGACAGGTCCTGAACAGCACGGAATTGTATGACCAGGTCCTGCTGGCAACCACAAACCTGCAGCTTTTGCTTCAGGACTTCAGGTTGAACCCGAAGCGGTATGTAAACGTCTCTTTCTTTGGGAAAAAGCAAAAGGAATACGTGGTCCCCGGGGATGATCCGGCATACGAGGAAAATCAATGACCGGACTTTATCTTCTTACTTGATATACGGAATCATATACTGGACATAGATCCGGTTTCGTCCGGTTTGCAAGTCCCTGGCTCTCCTCAAAGCCTTGAGTCTCTCCAACTCGATTGTTGAGGGTTTCCACTTCCTGATATCAAACTCTACATTTGCCAGTTTGTACATAGCACGTGCCACTTTTTTCGCATCGTCCGCATACGCATCATCCATATATAGAACCGTATTTTTATCCGGAAAACCAGGGGGCTTCTTGTCATACATGCTGGATTTATCTGAAACCGCGTAGCCTGCCCTCCTGAGTCCTGTCAGCAGGCTTTTGTAATCATCCCCCTGCACATTCAAGGTCTGCAAAACGATCTCAGGTTTTACCTCGGTGTCCGGATCTGGTTGGGGGGCAAGTTTTTTTAACTCTACCTCCCCGATGTCCACCCGGGGGCCTTGCCCAAGATGTTCCTTTATGAGGAGTGTGGCTGCATCATACCCCTGGGCACTGATTTCAAGTTCCGAACAAATATCCACCTCGGCTGACAGCACAAAATCGCCTGTCCTCCTGGTTCTGGTTGCTGTGTTTGTGCCAGCAAGCTGGACTGCCGCACCTGGCACCCCGACACCATTTCCGACAACCTTGCCATACAATGAATATCTTGCCGGTTCGGAATATACATGCAGCGTCCGGTCAAACCCGGGCTCGTCGCCCAAAACCACCTGGATGCTTTCCTCGCCTTGAAAATGGAAACCTCCGGGAAGCGAGATCTGTACCGTGGTCCCGGGCGTTGCTTCAATCCGCCTCATGTACCCGGAGTTGCTCAACGGCACGGACACCCCATCGATATAGATCTCTTCCAGTACAGTCCCCTTGTGATCGCAATCCCGAACTTCCCCCTTGAATGTGTATAGGCGTGTTTCGGGCACCTCTTCCTGCCTTTCCATCCGCACATCTTTGAGCTCTTCAACATCTCGGATGCGAAACCTTACAGGATGGAATCCCTCCTTCCGGAGGATGATTGTTTTTCCGGTCAACTGATCAGTTTCCGGAAACTCAAGGTAAAAGCGGCCATCTGCCCCGGAGGCAACCTGCCCACCTTCATAACGTATTTGCACACCCGCGATCGGTCTGCCGTTCTGATCCCGGACCAGGCCCGTCAATTCCTGCATTTCAGGTGCCGGGGTAACGGAACCGCCTTCAAGCAATTCCAGGATCTTTCGGATCTGTTCACGGTAATCGCCACCCCTGAAATTTGCTTCCTGCAGCATGCGAAAGTCGGTAAGCGCGGCACGCAAGTGATCCCTCAACTCCTCGGGATGGGCCAGGACATAGTTCCCGCGGTTTAGCCTCATTTTCAACTGGTTCCGGACATACGCATCTTCAGGAAAGTTCATTTTGAACGCAGCGGGATTCTCCAGGCGCATCTCCGTTTCATCGATATACCTGCTCTGGTTCCGGAAAGCCTCAGGGACCATTTCGAGGTCCTTGTTCAGCCGGACGGTCCTTTCAAGAGCGCCAAGCACGTAATCGTTGTTGCCGACATCTGCAATATTCGAGAGAACTGTCAGCATCTTCTCTTGATCTCCCCTCCTCTTGTGGAGGGCAAACATTTCCATGTTCAGGTTTTGATAGGATTCGGCAGAGGCCATTGTTTTCTTGTATTCCTTCATGCTTTTCTCGATCACCGGGATCAGTTCTTCACGCTTTTGGGCACAAGCGATGCATAGCCTGTTCAACAGGAAATGATCGCTGTTTTGGGGCCCGACCGTCTGTACCATCTGTTTGAGTTCATCCGTACTGCCAATTTCAATCGTCTCGGATTCTTCATCGCGGAAATCCGGATAGTCTGTGAAGAGGTCGAGTTCCATTTTATACTTCCCGCCATCAGTGTCCACCACATCACCTGTCAGGCTGAATTCATAGCCACAAAGCTTGTGAAGCTCCTCCCGACCGCTTTCCCGCTTCAGGTAATCCTTGAACTCGGCAGTGTGTTTTGCTTCTATGTAAGGATTCACTTCTTCATTATCCTTTATTTCCTCGGCGATGAGTTCATTGATATCGGGGAAATTTCCGCTGTAATTGAAATCTGCCACGAGCATCCGGCATTTGCTGTCATCATCCCAATCGGGACAGGTATATCCGCGCACCATGCCAAGAAGCTGGTCCCTGAACAGGATACCGAAGATGAGTGCCAGGAGAATGAGCATGATAAAGATGTATTTTGCAAAATTCGCCGGACCTTTCCTGAAGGGGAATTTCTGATTTGCCACCTCGTCATCATTCACGACCATGTAGTATTGGTTGAGTTCCTCATCCCCGGTCAGTTGATCTGCGGCACCCTCACCCCTCAGGGGCTCAAAAACCTTGTAATCGGGAGACCTTTGCGCAGCCAGGGCATCAAGGAAAGCCTGTCGGTAGGAACTTTTCCCCGAGATCAGTGAGCTGAAGAAGTCCTGCGTAAACTTCTGTGCCACTGAATCCTGGATCTTTGATTTTGTCCCGATCACGACAGGTACCTTTTTCAGTTTGCGGATGATCTCCGCATTCTCACACCCGTTGATGAACATGCACTGGAGGTTGTTCTCTTCCTGGTTGAGTGTATTGAAAAAGCGGACCACATGCCGAGCGTCAAATTCTGCTTCCGGAAAATCAAGCCCGCTTTGCCGGGAATGACCGCTAAAATGGAACAGGCGCATCTCCTTTTTCGCATCGAGGATCGTACTTGTCAATGTATCCAGATCCTCGTTCAGATGCGGCTCGAAATCCACTCTGGATTTGATTTCCGGTTTGCTGAAAAAGCGGACCAGCCCGACATACTCGTCATCGAGGCTCTGGAGGTCGCCTGTCGTATTCGAAAAAGAGGAGATTACCTTTGTCATAGCAATTATTTGATTCAGGTCGTAAGCGGAATCATCTATTCTTTCCTTTGTCCGGCAAACCTGGTTTGAAGGATATCAATGACCCGGTCAATGGCATCCTTGTACGGCCCCTCAATGGCCTGAAGAACCACATCATTGCCAAAGACAGTCCTCGCGTATGGCGTGATACTTCGTCTGAGCGTATCTGCTTCCTCATCAGAAAATGCATCGTAAACCGGGAATACAGGCTTCCCTTTTTCAAGGAAACTGCGCGTAGTGTATTGCATCTTCCCTGTCATCCCGATCAGCACACAGGCATTTGCGAAATCGTCTGCATCACTGTTCTGGACCAGGTCTGCAGCTTCTATATCCTCATCAAGGGCAGGGTTTGCCTTCATCATGACCGGGATGTCACTCTCGGCCAGTATTTTAATGAATCCCTTGCGCGGATTTTTCAGATAATTGCTCCGTTGGATATAGGCAGTCATGACAGCTGCATTCACCCCCCTGTAGCTGCTGATCACCAGGCCGAAACCGGTTTCTGCAAGCTTGCGCCCAAAAGCATATGCGATGTCACGAAGGTCAGGGTTCAATTCGTATCGTTTTGTTTCGGTCGTCCCCTTGATATACACCCATGCGATGGGAGAAACCACTCCCTGCCTCTCCCCTGATGCCTTGATCTCAGGGTAGAGGGATGTGATGTCACGACCTGTTTTTGGCAAAAAATCGAGCACTTCCCGAATGGAATTCCTGACTTCACGAGCCCAGTCCTCCAGGTTAAGTTCCATGGATGATTTTAGAGACTGTTCATACTGGATCGTGCGGAAATCCCTGTACAAAAGCACAACCCTGACAAACAGCTTTGGATCAACATCATCGAGGTAATTCTTCAGTACTTCAAATAACTCATTGTGCAATCCTGCAGACAACCTGCTTTCAACGTATGCACGGATCTGTCTGCCAAGGCCTGCTTCCATGATTTCCGGAATCGAATTTTTTTCCTGGTACGCCGGATTGGTAATGAGTTCCAGAAAGTTCCGGTGATACTGCCTGACCGACCTGTCGGACCTGGGAAGCATCGCCCCACCGGATCGTTTTTTTTGCCGGTCTAATTCTTCCAGCCACTGCCCCGCCGTTCCCTTCAATGCCGTTTCAGTTTCGGGAATAAAGTTGTATACTTCCTCGAGTACACTTTCGGCATTTCCTGATTCATACATCATGATCCAGTTGTTGCGCAAGTCGCGCGGGATGCGCATGCCACCTTCGGGTTGCTCTCCGGGCAATAATTTCCAGGCGAGCAAGGCTTCCCTGTCTGCTCCGTCGGCATGGTAGAGCTGGTAGTTGAATATATCCCTGGTTGGTGGTTTTGCGGCCATATGTCTTAATCTGCGATTCTTCTCCTGGTCTTGTCAAATGCCTCTCCGACCGAATCTCCTTCAGCCAGGGCCCCATAAAATGATTTTGCGACCTCAAACGCAACAGCATCATCCACCTTCCCGGGCAGGCCAATTGCCTGCGGGAAATATGAAGGGCTTAAATGCCGGATGATCTCGGCCCCGTCACACACATTCAGGAACAAGAGCGGTGTCGAGGTTTTCTCCGGGATGACACTTCTAAAATATGCCTCCCATTCCACCGGTCGCATTTCATGGATCACCCCGTTTCCATCCTGCAGCTGATCCATCCTGAAGGCCCCGATATGGAGGATGGAAAGATGGCGGTGGTACTGGTAAAGGAACTGGGAGAGCTCCACTGCATTTGGGTTCATCATGATCCGAACCTCGACATCGCTTCCGGAAAAAATGGAACTGATCATGCGTAATTCCTCCTCGAGATATTCAAGTCTTTGTTCATAATCAAGTCCTGCGGCACAGATCAATCGGAGTCGGCCTTTGTCCCCCACTGGTGCAAAACCATCAATATAGGTACCAAGGTCCTGGCCGATCCCTTCCAAAAACTCCTGGGGGATGTTTATCATTGGATTCCCGGTAAAATCATACTGTCTTTTTCCATCAAATCTCGCGAATTGCCAGGGCAAAAACTTGATGTGATTCCTTGCCATGGATAATTGGGCAAGACTTTCAGGAAACGTGGACGGGATCGGGATCTCACTGATCTCGTTCTCATCGGCAAGCAAGATCTCAAGGTTTTCGAGGTTCCAGATCTGGGGCGGGAGAGCTTTGATCCGGTTGGCAGAAAGCTTCAGGATCCGGAGGTTTTCCAGTTTCTCGATCTCCGGAGGCAATTCGGTGATCTGGTTATTCATAATCTCAAGCTCGGTCAGATGGCTAAGCTCAAATACCTCTTTAGGGATCTCATACAGCCCCATGCCTGTCAGGTCGAGGCGATTTGCCTGACTTTCCTGCACCTCCCGGATGAGAGACTGGATGGGATCCCGACGCTGGACCAGTATGCCGTCAAGGAATATGCGGGCAGTGTCGAATGAACGGATTGGCTGCAAATCAGCGGACTGACGGGTGCTTTCCCATGCGATTGACTGTGGTCCGGCTAACAACTCCCGGTAACTGATCGCATTCCCGGATTTTTCAAGGGCCCCGATCAGGCCCCTGGTGAAAAATCCATGATCTGAATCTTCATATGCATCGCTGTCCTCGTTAACCGGATCCGATCCAAACAGGACAGCTCCGTGATATTTTGGTTTTGTTTCCGGACCTTCTTCATTCCCTGCCAGGAATGAACCTGGCGGGCGTGGATCGACAATCCATGGCAGGGACCGGGATGTATATCCGCTGCTTTCGATGCCGGACTTATTCTGATGGAAACCGCAATCCAGGATGATCAACGCCGTACATTCTACAGGAAATTCATTCAACAGATCATTCAATTCTTTAAGAGCGAACGGCGGCTCTTCGACAAATGAATCATAGCAGATAATCACTGCTTCCTCCCCTGACGAATCCGGAATATTGCTTTGGACAGATTGATTCTGAATCATTTGTTCACTGCTTCCTGGTGAATTTTCAACACCTCCATATCCAGCAAAATAAAAGAGGAAGGTATCCCCGGCCTCCATTTTATGACCAATTTCTCTGATCAGCGCAACCAGGTTTTTACGTGTCGCATCTTGCGATAAAACAACGCGTTGAATGTGTTTTGCATTTTGGGCAATATTTCCCTCAATATATCGGGCGATCATCCGGGCATCATTCACGGGAGCCTGCAGGGGACGGATGCGTTCATCCATATATTGATCCACCCCAGCGTACAGGGCATGCAAGTTTACGGATTCTGCCACGGGTGCCTGGTTTGCCCGGATCTCCTTCAGGATGGAATCCCTGATGTGCACTGGCAGTTTGATCCTGACCGTTTCGGCAGAACCTGTGTCTTCCTGCCTCAGGGATCTCCATTCTTGAGGGATCGTTCCGGAATCCGGGTCAAATGACTGATACCCTTTCAGGAATTTCATGATCTCGTTGTCCTCGGCCTTGACGCCCTCACGGTTCAGCAGGTTTAAATGGTACGCGACGGCATTCTTCTTTTCACTGAAACTGCCGGCCTTGTTGAACCTGTTGACGATATGTTTTGTGATCCGTTCTGCTTCCCTCGAGGGATCAAGGATCAGGTTTCCTTCGATGAGGTACGATTCAACGTATTTCGGGCCAAGAAAATGAGACCTGCACTGCCATGCATAGGAGATCATAAATTCGGCAATCTTCCCGTGGGTGGATGGCTCCTGCTGCATCTTGAGACGGAGCTGGTCCTGGAGGTCACCATCCAGGATAAACACATTGTACGCCACACGCTTCACCCTGGGCGAATGCATGAGGTCCGCACACGTAATTGCCCTTTCCCTGTAGGCTCTCACCTCCCCGGACGACCGCTGGGAATCAAACACATTCATGTAAAGTTTGTGCAGTACATCACTGTTAAACCAGGGCAACACGGCCACATAAGGCGCAAAGCGTTCCATGCGCTGTTTTCTGATTGGACTGATATGTGGCATTCCTTGCGAAATCATACGTTATCGGACTGTCCTGGCCTCCTTGACCAGTTGATTCAGGTTCGCCATTTCAGGCGTGATCATCGGTATTTTCATTTGCAGCCTTTTTGCGGTACAATCATTCAGGTACGCTGCAGGTATCGGGTTGATCCAGTAAACAAACTCTGAAATCCCGGTCAGAAAAGTCCAGAACTGGTTTGTCCGGATGATCCTCTGCCTGTTCACGGTTCCGGAGTGCCCCCCTGCATCCGACAGGATAAAAAACCAGGTATTTCGGGTCCAGGGATGCCGGTCTGATGAAATTTCCCCTCCTTTCGCATCAGCAGGGGTGAACAAAAATCCCCTCCTGTCTTCGGAGGAAACGGGCAAATTGTAAAAGGCATAGTGCTCAAACGTACAGTGAGGAATGTTTCTCAGGCTATCGCGGAACTGCATGTCCAGATATTCATATGCGAGCATGGAACCAAAACGGTCAGAAAACAGCACGATATTTGAATAACTTGCATCTTCCAGTTCATAGATAATCTCCTCTATAAACCCCAGTTCCACAAACTGGCGGACCATCTCCGGGGCGTTGATCCTGTCCGAGCTGACCTGTTCTGCCGTTTCCACTTTCCTCCTCAGGCGCTGGGCGAACTTCCGCGCATCGAATGGCATAATCGACTTGTCCGAAAGGGCAAAGGCATGCGCCAGTTCCCTCTTGAAAGGTGCTTCTTTCCCTTCCCCTGCTGTCGAATCCTTCAGGATAAGTTCAATCTCCGACCGGGCATCCTGTGTATGGTCGGCCTTTTTACCGGGATCCTTTTTCAGATCATCATTGGCAGAAGGATCTGGCGCTGGGGCTTCCGGCCCGCTGGTCTTTTCCTGTTGCCCATGATCATGACCATCGTCCCCGGCTTCATTTTCTGTTTTTTGATCCGGAAGGATCTTCCACAGCACCTTGTCATCAAAAAAGCGATTGAATAAAGCATTGAATTGAGGTTCAAACCCTGGTTCATTCAACCAGAAGATCTTCATCAATGCAAGCAGGTCAGCCTTGGTACTGACAGTCCTGAATGCTTCCGCATGAAGGGCATGCACAAAAAAGAAATACTGATCGATCGACAGCGGAATATGCCCACTGCTCCTGACCAATTGGAAAAAACCCCAGAGCGGACCAACCATGATCAGGCGTTTAATTTCAAGGTAATGCGCTGGATATCCCCATCGTCAACCAGGTCTTCAAGTCTCCTTCCTTTATGAATTATCTCGAAAGTGATGAGTTTCAACCAATCCAGCATTTCACTCGTGGATGGCGGTTTTGATCCCGTGGCTGTGTCCTTGAGGTCCATGAATTTCCGCACAAATGGATCCAGAGGATTGTCCTTCTCTTTGTCAAGGCCGGCTGGCGCTTTCTTTTTATGATCCTGGTAAAACTCTTTCATTTTCGATACCGCAATGCGGCGCAGCAAAGGTTCCTCAAACTCCGGGATGTAATAATACAGGCACCTTCTCAGGAAGGCCGGAGGAAGTTCCCGCTCATCATTGCTCGTAATGAATACCAGTGGCCTGATTTGCTCGTTGCTCTTCTTATCCTTGTGTGCCTCGATATACGTATTGTCCATTTCATTGACTTTAAATCGCATCTCGTCAAGCTCGAGCAGCAGATCATTCGGGAAGTCGATATCTCCCTTGTCAATCTCGTCGATAAGCAGGATCGGTTTGTAGCCGGGGGCCGTCCTTGTTTGCAGGGCATATCCGAGGGCGCCAAGGGTGATATAATTTGCCGGGTCCGCCGCACGTTTACCTGCCTTTTTATCATAGTCAGAAATCGTCGCATCCCGCATGCGTCCGACATGATCAAATACATATCCACCATCCCGAGCACGGCTCCTTGATTTCACATGCCATTCAAAATAATACTTGTAGGCTTCATCATGATAGAAATAGCTGGCCACCGCTTCCGCAAGCTTCGTCTTCCCGCTACCTGGTGCACCTTTAAGCAGCAATGGGCGACCTGTTACAATTGCTGCATTTACAGCATCAATGAGCTGTTTTTTGATAATATACGTACTTATCTTTCTCTTCCTTCCCGCTATCGGGGCAGTCACCAGCCCCTGCCCTGAAAAATGGTAGGTATACGTATATCTGTTTACCTCCCTTCCTTTCACCTCAAGATCATGACCGCCTCCGGGTTCCAATAATTTGTATTTCATGATTCATACATTTTCATAATCCGACAATCTGTTTTGCAGGGATCCTGAATTTTTCACAGACAAATTCAATCACCGCTGACGGGCAGCAATCCGAAAACCGGTTCGGGTCAATTTCAGCAGAAACCGCCTGCACCATCTGTGAAACTTTGGGATTGAACTTGAGCGGGCTGAATTCACTTCGCCATGTTTCAAGTATTTCGTCATTTACCGGCGTGGGCTTTGAAAAGCGTTCCACTTTCACATTTCCCGGAAGCTGCAATTCATCCGGACTAAAATTGCTTAGAAAGAAGATTGCACTTGACTGTGGTTTTTCTTTTTCCGTGATAATACTTGAAGTGATCGACACCGCATCGAGGACTTCGCTGATAAAATCCTGCCATGGTTCCAGCTCTTCTTCCCAATACCTGAAAATCATAATGCAGCCAGGGCGCAAAAGGTCGATAAACTGAAGGTTCAGATTCTGCTCTTTCTTTGTGAGTGGGACAATTTCTTTTTTCAATGAAGACATGAATTCCAGATCTGCATCATACTGGTTGTCAATGACCACAACGGGAAATTTCAGTTCATCCTTTTCCCTGATCCAGTTGACAAGAAAATTGACGAGCTTTTCATTCTCATTTTTCGCAAAGAACACACAGGCAATTTTATGCATATCGTACACCACAGCCATTTCTTCCCTGTTTGGGCGGACCTCAAAACCAAGCGTGATTTTCTTCCGGAGCGAAAGCTCGATCTCCTGTTCATGGAGCAACCTTTCAAACTCCTGGTTATCAAGCAATTCCCCCGGATTGTCGTGGAAAGAAAAGATGTGCCCGGAATCAAACTTCTGCCTGATCGAATGGCTGTCAAAGGCGGATGCGAGGTCAATGCCATCCTTGTGTGCACAGAAGATCCGGTACTGCTCCTGTCCCCAGTTTTCATGATTGGCAAGATGTGTGCGCAATTCCTCCGGAAGCAGGTGCTGGTGACTCAGGAGCAGCAGCAGGAAAATATTCTGGAGCTGAAAAGGATCCATATCCCCCCGGTCATTGATCTTTCCGACTTCACCTTCAGGAATATGGACCAGGTGCATGTACTGCTGCCACCCGGATTCTTTGAAAGCACCCTCAAATTCTGCTGCCCTGACCGGATCGTCGCTGTATGCCAGGATTGCGGGCTTGCCATCAGAGATATTCCTGAGTTCATCCAGGAAAGTTGGCGGGATCAAATGGGCCTCTGCGTATTTGGGGGCATGGAAGACGATCTGCAAGGCATTCACATGAACCTCTGCTATGTCGTCCAGTGCCCCTTCCCCGCGCACAAAAACATTTGCCGGGACTTCCTTTCCATGCTTGCTTTTGGTGAGTACCCGTGCCTGACTGAATGCGCTGTCGAAGGAACGGCAATGGATCAATCCTTCATAAAAGGCAAGTTGAAAATCGATCGCATACCGGTTCTCGATGTCATTCGGCCCTGCCGTGCCGATCACCACAGGAATGCTGTTTTCATTCACAAGCCTGACCAGGTCCCCCGACTGGCAGGAAGAAAAATAGCAGCTTTTCACCTTTGGATGCCGGACCATATCAGCAAAATCCTGGTTTGACACAACCCAGTCACCATAGGGGATTCCCTCGCTTTGTCCATGCCCGCTGAAATGGAGGTAAAGCTCATCAGCTTCCTCGTCAGGTCCGGTGAGGTCCCTGAGCTTATCAAATAACCACTCTCTGGCGGGACAGGAAACCGGTTCAAGTTTGAGCATGGGAATGGGCTTGACCATGAGATTCAGGGGACGGTAAAAATGCTTGTAGTCCGATTCCCTGATATCCCGGTTGCCATCGCTGTCATGGTAGAATATGACGATTTTTCTCTTCACCAGGTCAGAATTCAATTAAGAGCGGGTATTCCTTGCTTTCATCGATCAGCACATGGTCGAGGTGATATTTTTTGCCTGGTTCAAGGTTTTCCAGGGTAAGCGATTCACCTGTTGCGGATTTCAGGTTTTTCAGCCAGTCACCCCGGGAAAATTTGCCCGATGCAGGATCAATCTTCAGCTCAAGCGCACTGAACGCAAAAGTCAGGTCATTCGGTGCGTTGAACTTCACTTCATTGTTCGATTTCCGTTCCACCTTCACTTCAGTGTTGAAATTGGATACAGCGTTGGCAATAAGAGGCACATCGAGTTCGGCCTCTGTTTCCGACTCGGTAAATGTGCTGATCGAGAAATTGTTCGATACGATGATGTCCGTGATCAGAGCAAGCTTGATCCGCTTGTCATTGATCGCCGGATGCAGCATAAAATTATCCGTGTCCCCGATAATGTCGTGCTGTGAGAGTACCTTGCCCAACTGGAGCGGATCGATGAACCGCCGGCGGACATTACTGAATGAAAATGCCATTTTTTTCGACTTCTTCATTGCTGCCCCAACACCTGCCGGGTCGACACCCAGCACTTTCAGGAAATTGCCCAGGATCCCGAAACCGATCTTGAAATCAACCGTATTGCTTCGTTCATCCGAGATCGGGGCTACTGGTTCCTCATTGACCGGGATCTCTTCAGGCATGTCACCCACGATCAGGAACGCAAACTCTCCCAAATAATCCTGTTTATCCCGCTGTACTTCGAGCATGCACATCGGCTTGATCCGGGCTTCAGGGGATTTCAGGGGATTCGCTCCAAAATGATCGCGAATATGGTCTGTGATCTTGTTTTTGCAAATTCTTGTCATATCTATGGTTTTAATCTTGGAAAATCGGAGTTGAATACACTTTCTCGAGAAATGGCCGGACGATATCACTTTCCCTGTAGGCATTGAAATTGGAAAGCAACTGCCCGGTTGGCTGATCATACGACGAATTGGCAAGCTCGATGCGCGTGATGCACGTACCCCACTTCTTTTTCACTTCCTTCAGGTCTTCCAGCGCTCCCTCACCCTTTTGCCTGCCAGTCGTTCTCAGGCCCAATTCCATGTAAGGTGGCTCAAGCGGGGCCTGCAGGAATTCCCTGTTCGCGATGGATTGTGTGAAATCCTCAAAATTGTTGAAGATGAACTTGTAATACAGCCATTCCTCCTTCCAGTTGTAGACTTCCTTGTAATCGTCCAACGCCGTGTAGGCAAGTGCGTTCTCCTTGTGGTCGTAGAATTCCCTGGTTGCGCCCTGTTCACCATCGGGCTTTAATTCCACAACCCGCTGAGCAAAGGGATTGGACGTGATGCTGATATCAGAATTCAGCGCGAGCACGCCAACAAAAAGCGTTTCCTTCGTCAGGTTGGAAATCCGCATTTTATAGGTCTGGAGCAACCCGAGTGAATCATGCCGCTCATCCCTGGGTTGCATACGGACCACGCCATTTGTAATATCCGCCCAGTCCTGGCCGTTCACTTTGATCTCCACGCGGATCGGGCATTTCTCAAATGTATCTCCCGGATTTTCAAGCGTGAGGAAATGATTCCACTTCACAAGTGCCTTGAGTTGGTGTTCCAATCCCCCTGAAAATTCGGGGCTGCCCAGTTTCAGTTGTCGCGCCAAAGGGCGGAAGGGCGTCTCCGGCAGGGTAAAGTAAGCGTATCCATTGAAGAAGTTAAGGTAAAAAGAGGCTTTCACATCCGTGGCCGAAACGACGTTCTCCGTCTCCTGAATGATCTCCTCAACTTCCGGGTAATTGGCGGTATCATCATCGATTGCATGGACAAATACATCCAGGTTGCGGTACGTTGTCTCTTCAGATTCCCCCTCATAATGCCGGTTAAAATCCAGCCGGTTGATGAGGTCCAGCGGGATCTTCAGTTTTGACCGCTCGATCTCAACGGCCTCCACCTCCAGGAGTTCACTCTCCTGATCATTCAGATGAAGTCTGACCTTCATGCCCGGCCGCATGCCCAGTAGCGTGCCGCGTGAGAAGAACCATCCGTTCGGACCGTTATTCACGATCATGCCCGGCGGGATGCGTACCCCTTCACGGGCGATATTCAGCCATGGAGAGTACTGGTTTGTTTTTCCTTCCCCCTGCACACTCACCCTCGGCGTCTGCTTGCTGCTCGTCACATCGACAAGGCTCATCTTCGCCCATCGCGAAATATCCATATAGGTGACATTGCCTTTGGTGTTTTCCAGCAGGGCAAGCAGGAAAGTCGTAAATACGCCCCCGTTCAGGTTTTCCATAGCTGATTCACTGGACAGGCAAGCCGCCAGGTGGACCGAATTTTTAAACGGGATATACACCCTTTTCTTTCCATTTTCATTGCGCTCCACCTCCGGGTCACCGGCAAACAGGAAGTCCCTGTATGGCCGTTCCTTGAAAAAACCGCTTAGTCTCTTGATCATCGGGCCACCGTTCCCCTCACCCTTCACGGAGCGGACCACATCGCCAGAGTGGCAGGCATCGATTACGGTAGCGACATGCGGGTTATGGGGCATTTTGTGAAACAGGTACCGGACCTCTTTCCCGGAAAGGAGCTGCTTTGTGGAAGTCTTTTTTCCCGAATAGCAAACGAGGCAGTCCATGGAACCGTCATGCTCATCCGGAAAGATATCCGTCGTTTTTTCCAGCGCACCGTGGCCGCTGAAATAAAACAGGACCACATCATCGTCCTTTGCTTTGTACAGATGCTCCCTGAATGCATTGATGATCCCGTCCCTCGTCGCTTCTTCATTGACCAGCAGCCTGATCTTTGGTTTACCTGATGAAGTGTGCAGGGATGCAAGGTATTCTTTCATCCTGATGGCGTCATCGACGCTTTGGAAAAGGGGATTTCCCGGATAGTCTGTAATCCCGGCGAGGAGTGCATATATTCTGGGCATGAGTTGTTTCTTTCCGGCTTTTCAATGATTACCTCCTTAAAGTACAAAGAAAATCGGTCAATTGCCCGGTTGA
>JARQTN010000136.1 GCA_029976695.1 Lewinellaceae bacterium | reverse complement strand
TGAAATCCTTCGATCCTTCAGTTATTCCTTTTCCAACAGATATTCCTTCAGCGCAGACCAGACATTATCGCGGACGATCTTCTGGCCCGCTGCATTCGGATGGATGCCGTCGGCCAGATTCAGCGAGTCTATCCCTCCTACTCCTTCAAGGAAAAACGGGATCAGCCCTGCGTTGTATTCCCTGGCAAGCCGGGGATAGATGCCTTCAAATTGACTTGTGTATGCTTGTCCCATATTGGGTGGTGCCTTCATGCCGGCAATAATGACCGGGATATTCGGGTTCTTTTTCCTGACCTTGTCAAGGATGGCCCGCAGGTTTTTTTCGGTTTCCCCGACATCAAGCCCCCGGAGCATGTCGTTTCCGCCCAGTTCGAGGACAAAAAGATCAATGGGCTGCTCCAGGATCCAGTCAATGCGCCCCGCCCCGCCAGCTGTCGTTTCCCCGCTGAGACCGGCATTGACAACATCATACGGCAGGCCAAGAGAGTCCAGCCTGTCCTGGATCAGCGATGGAAAAGACTCCCCCGGCTCAAGGCCATAGCCTGCTGTCAGGCTGTTCCCGAAAAACAGGATCACTTTTTTAATTTCGGAAGAGTCCTCCGGTTTGATTCTGTCCGTTTGTGTGCTTTGCTGCATTTCATTTTCATTTTTATCTGCGGTATCGCCACAACCTGCCGCCACTGTAATCATGAGTGCTGCTGCCCATATGCGAAAGAAATATTGTATCATGCCAAACTTGTTTCACTTTTGCAACAAAAATAAACGCAAAACGTCTCTATTGATGGACAAAAGCACTCTGATGGAAGAAATTCTGGTCGTCCGGGACGTATCGAAACATTATCAAAGCGGGGAGAAGGATCTGACTGTCTTGCAGCAAATCGATTTCACCATCCAGTCGGGGGAAAGGGTGGCGATCGTGGGCCCTTCAGGCAGCGGGAAGACCACGCTGCTGGGTTTGTGTGCCGGGCTTGACATGCCAAGCACAGGAACGATCGCACTTTGCGGTACAATGCTCAATCCACTCACGGAAGATGAACGGGCTTTCCTGCGCAACAAACATGTCGGCTTTATCTTTCAGAACTTCCAGCTGATCCCCACACTGACAGCCATCGAAAATGTGATGATCCCCCTTGAACTAAAGGGCACAAAAGGTGCTGCAGAAACTGCCCGGAAGCTCCTTGAAAGGGTCCGGCTCGGAGACCGGCTACACCATTACCCGGCGCAACTCTCAGGCGGGGAACAACAGCGTGTTTCATTAGCCCGCGCATTCAGCAACGCTCCTTCCATCCTCTTTGCAGATGAGCCAACCGGAAACCTGGACGATGAAACCAGCCATGGCGTGGAAAACCTCCTTTTCGAATTGAACAGGGAGCAAGGCACCACACTCGTAATTGTCACACACGACATGGAACTGGCCAGGAAAACCGACCGGATTATCCAGCTGAAAGGCGGACAGATCGTGCAGGACGCTGCCGTAACGGAATTGCCCACAACCCGCTAAAAAAAGACAATGAACAGAGTTTCTTTCCTGATCAAAACTGCAATTCGGGACAGCCGGAAAGACAGGGGCAAGCTGATCATGTTCATGTCTTCCATCATCCTGGGCATTGCCGCGCTGGTCGCCATCAATTCATTCAACGATAACCTGGTCAGGGATATCGACAACCAGGCGAAGTCCCTGTTGGGTGCGGACCTGGTGGTTTCCGGCAACCGGCCGGCTTCTGAAGCCGTGCGCGCGGCATTTGATTCGCTGCCCGGGGAAAAAGCCACGGAGGTCGAGCTTTTTTCCATGGCATACTTCGGATCGGCAGACGAAACACAGTTTGTCAAGATAAAGGCATTCGAAGGCAATTTCCCGTTTTACGGAGAGATCCTGACTGACCCGGAAGATGCCGCCGGCCGGTTCAGGTCAGGCCCTTACGCCCTTGTGGATGAAGGCCTCATGATCCAGATGGGGCTCTCGCCGGGAGATCCGGTAAAGTTGGGCGAATCAATTTTTGAAATTATCGGGCAGCTGAAAAACGATATCGGGGCGGCGGGCATCTCATCGAGCTTTGCCCCGCCTGTCTACATTTCCAGTCAATACCTGGAGGAGACAAACCTGGTCCAGCCAGGCAGCCTGGTGGATTATGCCTATTATGCCAAATTGCCGGAAGACATCGACCCGGATTTGTGGGAGGAATCGCACCGGGCAGAGTTCCGCAACGACAACATGCGGATCTCCACGGTTGAGGAGGAAAAAGAGGATTTGAACGAAGCATTCGATGCACTCAACAATTTCCTCAACCTGGTCGCCCTTGTCAGTTTATTGTTGGGGTGCCTTGGTGTCGCAAGCAGCGTCTTCATATATATCAAAAACAAAATTTCATCCATTGCCGTGTTCCGCTGCCTGGGCATGAAAGGAAGGGATGCCTTTTTCATTTACCTGTTCCAGATCTTTGTGCTTGGTGCCGTCTCGGTTATTGCGGGCATCATCCTCGGGTCCGCCATCCAGGTATTCCTGCCCATGATCATGTCGGACCTGCTACCTTTCGAGGTAAGCACAAGCATGTCATGGGGTGCGATCCTGGAAGGCTTCATCATCGGGATCGTCATCACGGTGCTCTTCTCCCTGCTCCCACTTGTTTCCGTCCGCAAGATCAGCCCCTTGCGCACGCTCAGGACCGGTTTTGAAACAGAAAGGGAAAAAGGAGATCCGTTGAAGTGGGCGATCCATGCGCTGATCTTCACCACGATACTGACATTCCTTTGGGTCCTGACAGGCTCCTTGAAGGATGCATCCATTTTTGCCTCCGGATTGCTTGCCTCATTCCTTGGACTGTATCTTGCTGCCCGGCTCCTGATGTGGGCCATCCGCAGGTTTTTCCCGGTAAAATGGAGCTTCGTCTTTCGCCAGGGGCTTTCCAACCTGTACAGGCCGAATAACCAGACCAGGACATTGCTTGTTTCCATCGGTTTGGGGACCGCCGTCCTCACGACTCTTTTTATCATACAGGGGCTTTTATTGGAAAATGTTTCCGGAATGGATGCCGGCAACCAGCCAAACATGATCCTGTACGGCATCGAAAGGGACCAGGCAGAGGAGCTTGCCCGGATTACGGATTCATTTGACATGCCCATCATCCAGCAGCTGCCGATCGTCACGATGGATCTTGAAGCATGGAAAGGAAGGTCGAAAAAGGAGTGGCTGGCCGATACAACCGCCAATATCAGGCGATGGGCGGCCACCCGGGAAGCGCGCGTCACATACCGTGACTACGTGGATGCGAACGAGGAACTTGTGGAAGGTACATTCGTCGGCACGCGCAAATCGCCGGGTGACAGCATCTTCATTTCCCTTGGCGAGGATTATGCCCGCGGTCTGGATGTGGGCATCGGGGATGAGATCACGTGGAATGTGCAGGGTCTGAGGATGAAAACTTATGTGAGCAGCCTGCGCAGTATCGAGTTCCGGAACATGCAGGCCCGGTTTTTCATCGTATTCCCGACCGGCGTACTGGAGAATGCGCCGCAATTCCAGGTGCTGGTCACCAAATCGCCCGACATTGCGACGACCGCAGCCTACCGGAAAACGGTTGTCAAGGCCTTTCCAAATGTGTCCGTTGTCGACCTGGCATCCATCCTTTCCTCGCTCAATGAGATCCTGGACAAGGTCTCCTATGTCATCAAATTCATGGCGGCATTCAGCATCCTGACGGGGTTGATCGTCCTGATCAGTTCACTGCTGCTGAGCAAGTTTCAGCGCATCCGCGAATCTGTCCTGCTGCGCACGATCGGGGCGAGCAGGAAACAGATCCTTTCGATCAATGCCACAGAATACTTCCTGATCGGGGCACTTTCCGCAGCAACGGGCATCCTCATCTCCCTCCTGGGCAGCTGGCTGCTGGCACGTTTCCAGCTGGAACTCGACTTCAGCATCAGATGGCTGCCCATCCTGGCCGTGTTTTTCATCGTGGTATCACTCACCACACTGATCGGTGTGTTGAACAGCCGCGATGTGATCCGCAAGTCACCGCTCGAGGTATTGCGGAATGTGTAATTTCATTTTACAGCCAAGAGTTGTGGCAGGGAGAACAAACCAGGAATAGAAGCGATAAATGCCGTAACAGCTTCATTAAATCCATTGATATATGGAATTGTCACGCCCGTCGCTGCACCGATCACACTATTGAAACCAACTGATATCCCTACAGCAATTAAAAAACCCGTAACAAATGCAATGCCCCCTTTTGATACAGGTGTGTTTTTTCCATGGCTTTTCGCATTGAGATAAACCAGGATAAAGCTTGCAAAAGCGCCAAAAAACGCTGCAATCAAAAACCATATTGGAAATTTATACACAACCTCAATAGACACTTTTTCAACAAGTGGATTTGATGAAGAAACTTGCAGTTTATAGCTTCCTGTTCCACTTGACCTGATCTCAATCACCTTTGTTGTATCTGAATGCATTTCTACTGGCGAGGTCACCGTTCCCCTTCTAATATCAAATGACAGATCTACCGGATCCTGTCTGGTCACCTTTTTCCCCTGTATGTTTACATTTACTTTCTTTGCTTCTACACCCAATCCTTGAAGTTCTATTGGCCCTGCAGGGAGGACAGGAACAACTGAAACGATCCTGAGGAAAGCATCGTATTCGCTTTTTATGCGCGAATGCAGTCTGTACTTGACAGGATCATTCAAAATCTTCTTTGTTTCAAACCGGACTTGAACAGGGGATGAATTCGATTTCGTCAAGCTGATTTGCGGAGGATCGACCTTATCAATATCCACTCCGATGATATCCACAAGTACAGGATCGACCAATTCTCTTGATTGGTTCGGCCGCCTCTCATCTTCAAGCAAAATTCCGATGGCACCAGTATACTTTCCTTTATTCGTATCCCATTTCATGTTCCGGACCGGAAAAGCCTTGATGCGATGTATTGATTCTGTTCCATCCTCCAATCTCAGAAGGTATCTTTCGGGTAGATAGAATGTATCCCTTCGCGCTTGCTCAATGACTTCACCAGTCCTCACAATCTGGATATTCTGACCTGGATCAAGCCCAACCCCCCTTGCCGCGGGCCGGTTTGAAACAATGATATCATCCCGGACATCAAATATGATCTCACGGTCTGCATTCCTCTGAAGAAGGCGTGCAAGGTCTTGATCTATTAAGTCATTGGAATGCAGCTGCGTTGGCTGATTCTGCCCGTAAATGACACAAAGAGATTGTATCAGGACAAATACTGAAAAAGAAAAACGGATGATAGACTGGTTCATAGCACGGGGTTTTGGTCCTTTCACGAAAATCCTGAAAATAGTTTCAGATGTTTCAATATACGCAATACTTCAAAAACTCATCTTTTGGCATGTAAGCCATGAGCTCAACAAAACAGAAAATAATCTGTGTTCGCCTTCAATCTTTTCTCATCCAGAAAGGAAAGGATTTGGGATTGATCTGCAGCGCCAGCAACAACGATGATAAATTGTGGATCTTTGATCAGGTGAACAGATTCTACCGCATCCAGACGAACCCCATTTATCTTTTTTCCGATTTTATTCTGATTGTTGCAAATCCATTTGAAAGCCACACCCTGGTCGGTCAATAACCGTGATACTTTCTTGCCCTTTCTGCCTGCTCCCCAAAGTATTAATGGCCTGGTATGCAGCTGATGTAACCTTAAAAACCAGAATATTTTCAAATCAATGAATGTATGGTCCGCGTAGTTCGGGTCATTGCGTGATGCCCGATCCGGATGATCCCGCCAATAGTGCAGTACCCTGTCTGACGGGAGGCACTTCAATCCAGCTTCATAAAACCGGAAACATAGGTCATAATCTTCCGGGTACCGTTCGGACGTGAAGCCCCCTGCCCGCTCCAGATCCGAACGGAAAACCATCCAGCAGGGAGAAGGGATCACGCATTCCCTGTACAGGTCCCTGTAGTTGAGCCCGTATATGGTGAGCTGGTTCAACCACTCCTGGTACCTGCGGAATCCAGCGCCCAGCGCATGTTCAGAAATAAACTCCACAAGGCCCAGCGCGACATATCCGGTGCCGTTTGAAGCCAGCTTGTCACGCATTCTCTCAAGCTTTTGAGGTGCCATTACATCGTCCGCATCCATGCGGGTCACGAGAGCACCACTGGCATTCGCGAGGGCAAGCCGCAAAGCGGGGATAATGCCTTTTCCCTCATTCTCGAATATCCTGACCCTGGGATCATCCCGTGCATATTTTGCAAGGATCTGCCGCGAATCATCTTCCGAATGATCATTCACCGCAATGAGTTCCCAGTCGGCAATCGTCTGGTTTTGAATACTGTCGATACATTCCGCGAGGAACGGGCCGGCGTTTCGCACCGGCATCAGGATGGAAACGAGCCCGGGTTGTGTGTCATTTTCCGGAAAGAGCATCGCCAATGGAAATTATCTCGTCGATCACCAGGTCGAAATCCTCGAAAGTGCTCCTGTGGTTTGCGATCGCAAAACGGATACAGTAGCGCCCGGAAAGCGTCGTGTATCCGGGGGCGGCCAGCCCGGTTTCCTCCAGGCGCAATTTGATCTCCCTGTTGATATCGTTCAGCTGTTCATCATCCAGGCCGCCTGGATTGTACCTGAAGCACACGATGTCGAGCCCGATCGGCGCAAGGAGTTCCAGTTTTGGCTCCTTGCCAATTCGGTCACCTGTGTAGTGTGCCTGTTCGATATTCCTGTCAATCATCCGCCCGAACTTCTTTGTTCCGTGTTCCTTGAGGGCCATCCAGATCTTCAATGCACGGAACCTACGCGTCAGCTGGAGGCCATATTCACTGAACCATGTCACCTCCGAGGATGCCAGGCCCCGTGAGATCCGGGCCAGGTATTCCGGGATCAGCGAAAAGGAATCCTTGTGCGCCTGGTGGTCCCGGACAAGCGTCACGCCCGCCTCAAAGGGGATGTGCATCCATTTGTGCAGGTCGATCGCAAGCGAATCTGCCCGTTCGATACCCGAAAGCTGCGGACGGGCCAGGTCGGACAGGACGGCAATGCCGCCGATGGCACCATCCACATGAAACCAAAGGCCTTCCTCTGCACACAGGTCGGCCAGTGCGTTCAGGTCATCGATCGCACCCGTATTGATGGTGCCAGATGTGCCGATCACGCAGACAGGCTGCATGCCGTTTTGGCGATCCTTGCCAATCATGGTGCGAAGTGCCCCGATATCAATTGTAAAATCATCCAGCACGGGTACCTTTCGCAGGCTCTCCGTCCCGTGGCCCAGCAATTCGATCGCTTTCTGGTTGGAGCTGTGCACCTCGGCGGAGGCATAAAATGTCATCCTTTTGGGGGAAGCATGAATGCCCTCCTTGCGGATATCATATCCTGCCCTTGCATTGCGTGCCACGGCAAGGCCGACAAAATTGGCCATCGATCCGCCGCTCACGATGATCCCGCCAGCATCTGACGGAAATCCCATGACCTGCTTCATCCAGTCCGTGACCTGCGCTTCGAGTTTGTTTGCTGCGTGGTTGCCGCCACCCAGGTTCGGGTTCATGATCGAGGCCCAAAAGTCCCCGACGGCACCGGACAGCATCCCGCTCCCCATGTACCACGCCCAGAACCTCGGATGGATATTGCCCATCGGGTAGGGCAGGATATAATCCCTGAATTGCCTGTACACCTCGTCGGCATCTGTCGGACCGTCAGGAACCGGCTCCCGGAATGTGGCTTCTATGTCCTCCGGCACGGGCTGCCAAACCGGCCTTTCACGCACGTCCCGCAGATAATTGACGGCATCATCCACCATCCTGTGCAGAAGCTCCCTGGCTTCTTCCCAGTCTTCCGGATCAAGCGTTTCGAAAAGAGGATTCGTTTCCATTCGTAGTTCGTCTAGTTCACGGATCAGGGTATTATCCCGGTCCTTAATCAACCAGTTCAGCACCCTTCGCCAGGCTCCAGGCGATGGTCCACATATGTGCGGATAAATGCCAGGAAAGCATCGAGGTCAGCATGATTGGTCGGATAACCGATGGAAATGCGGATGGCCCCCCGCATTTTCCCCAGGGCGTGGATCATATCGTAATAGTCACCCCGGTCACGGCTCGAAAAATACTGCGCCAGTTCTTCCGTCGTAATGCAGTTGTTGATCTCGTCTATCCCCGGGTTGCAAAAGCAACCGGAACGCAGGGAGATCTTCCGTTTGTTCGCTTCTGCTTCAACCGATTCAAAGGGAATCACGTTCCCATCCGGATCAAAGAGATTCAGGATGATGTTGCTCCCCCGGTCCGCAAACTCCCGTGGCCCGAAGATCCTGACGACAGGGCCCCCATTGGTGTGTCGGATCTTCTTGAGCCCTTCGACGAGCAACCGGGTAAGGCGCATTACCTTGTCATGGATGCGCCCGATCCCGATGGACTCGATGTAATCAATACCAATTTTCACAGCAGGGATACCCAGGTAATTGACCGTGCCATCCTCAAACCGCTCATGGTTGTCCTGCAGGAAAAAGTCTGCGGAACGGACAGAGGCAAGCGATACGGTCCCGCCGGCAAACCAGGGCTTATGCAATTTTTGGAAGGCCGTCTTCCTCAGGAGCAGGCATCCCAGCCCGGTGGGGTAGCCGAAGATCTTGTAAAAAGAAATACTGACAAAGTCGGGTTCGATCTGTGACAGATCGAGCGGATTGGTCGGCACATAGGCTGCTGCATCCAGCAGGACATCCCAGCCCTTTTCCTTCGCCTTCCGGATCCACTCCAGGTCATGCTTTACGCCCGACACATTTGATTGGGCCGGGAAAGCAAGCAACTTGTTCTTTTTATCCGGGTATGCATCGAGCGCCTTTTCCAGGGCGATTCGGTCCACACGGAGGTCTTCAAAATGGATGGGAATATACTCAAAAGGCGCACCGCCATTCTTGCAGTATTCCCGGATCCCGTTTACAGAGTTGTGATTGTCTGAAAATAGCAGCAGTTGACCGTCCTGCTCAAAGGGATAGCATTCACCCACGATTTTCAACGCCCCTGATGCGTTTGAAGTGAAGATGCAGTAGTAATCCTTTGCATTGAAATAATCCAGGACTTTCTGCCGGGCCTTATCCACCAACACCGTAGCTCCTTGTGATGTCGGATTGCTGGAGTGCGGATTGCCGAATACTTCTTTTTTCAGCAGTGCGTGGTGCCGGTCAAGCTGTGCCTGGGCATAGAGTCCGCCACCGGTGTAATCCAGGTAGACGTGTCCCTGTGTATCCAGCCGATTGAAATCCACCTTGCGGACCTCCTCAAATAAAGCATCTTCCGGTGACCTGGCAAGGATCTTGTTTTCTGTGGCTTTTCCGGAGAATTCTTTGATCATATCCGATTCTTTTTGCCTGCACTGCAGGCGGTTTCACAAGAGAATGGGTCAATTTCACAGGGGAAGCGAAATTAATTTAAATATCACAATTTTTGTCCTATCTTGAGGTACATCCCGATTTCCGGCATATCGATCCCGAACCGACCTCAATCGTAAACCAAAATCTATGCATATGTCTTTTCAAAAATTGGCTCTGTCGGCTGTCGCCGTTGCGATCGTAGCTTTTTTCCTGGATTACCTGTTTTATGGGATCATCATGGGTGGGACATCAGAAGGGATGCGGGAGACACCGCTTTTTGGATGGTTGATCACCTCGTATTTCGTATTTGCCTTTCCATTTGTACACATCTATGTCCGTGCTTATGAGGGGCCGACTAAAATCTCCTCAGGGATCAAGTACGGGATTATCGTCTCGTTGCTGGTCTTTGTATTCTGGAACACCCAATGGATGGGTCTTTTTGATACGATGACCATGAATGATTATTTCGTAGACCTTGTGTATAAAATTGTTTTTGGGGCTATTGTGGGTGTTGTCGCAGCATATTCGACGAGTCTACCGTCTGAGGATTCTGCCCGCGGCCCGGGAAAAGCCACAGGCGGGGGCGCAACGCCACCACCACCAACCGGAGGCGCAGATTGATAAAACAGACCTAAGGTATTTGCACAGGCCGGTTTGTCCATAGCGACATACCGGCCTTTTTCTTTATGCGTTGTCTTATAAATCCCGGATCGCCTGGTCCAGTTCGCTTTCCTTCTGGCTGAGCAATCGCCTGAGTTCGGAAATCTCCCCTGCCAGCCGTTTTACCTTTTCGGACGGGGATTCCTCACCTTCTTCCGTTCCGGATTCATTTGTTTTGGCTTCATTTGTTTCGGGCAGGACCTGGGCCTTGACTTCAGGCTCGGGGTCCGGTTCGGGGTCCGGTTCCTCCTGCTTTGATTCCCCGGGCTGCTCCTGGTCGCTGTCATTCAACCGGACAGCGGTATCCGGTGAAGGGCCCATTCCAGGAGCCTGCACCTGTGCCAAACCCTGGTTAAAATATGCGAAATGCGAAACGGCCGCCGGCTCATGGATCACGGGCAGCGGGTTCCGGCCTGTCCATGCTTCCCTGTTCTGCATGCTCTCCACTGTACAGAAAAGGTCATGGTGCCGATTGCCCTGGAAGTAGCTGCCAAGCCTGGAAGATATCCGGTCCGTGAATGCATTTCCCGTGCCAGGTCCGGAACCTGCCAGGCTGACATCCCCGCATCGAATCTCGTATTGGACACCCGGATCGCTACTGCTGTTGAGCTTCTGCAGAAATTCTGAGGACGGGTGCATATCGGCCAGGCTACCTGTCAGGTCACCACCGATCCTCAGCGCCTTCATGATCAGGCCGGCCCCCGGAACCAGGTCGGGCACAAAATTCAAAGCCAGGTCCATTGCTGAAGAAGCAAACTTCCGGTAGCCGCCGATTTTACCATAGGCTGTGCCCATGTTCGGCGTGCCCGCCATCAATAACTTCTGCACCGACCCTTTTCCATTCAGTTGTTCAATCCACCAGCGGGCCACTAACCCGCCCGAACCGTGGGCCAGCACGGTGACCGGTTTATCCGGCCCGATGCCAATCGTTTCAAGCGCATCGTGCATGATGGCAGCGGTTTCATCCAGCTTCTGATTCAGGTTCTCATAATCAAAGGTGATGACCAGGTCATAGGGTGCAAGCTCTGCAGGAGAATGGGCCAGGAGATCCCTGACCACCGATCGCGTATTGCCAAACAACCCATGGATCACAAGCAGGATTTTTGATGCCCCTGCCACTTTGCTGCTCAGGTTATCCCGGGTCTGGTCAAAATTGCCGTCCCCGTCAAAAGCAACCCTGCGCAGCAGGTTGGCTTCTTCCTCCTTTTTGAGAACGAGCTTGAAAAAAGCCAGCTTGGCCGTCTGGAAAAGGCTCCTGTCCTGGACCTCCGCATGGAATGGATGCTGCACCTGACCACCGGGACCTTCGGCCACCCTGACAGGCGGGATTTCACGAATGCGGACCACCGTTGTCCCGTTGTGGGCACCACTGTCGCCAACAGTAACAAACTGGCTGCCGTCAAACATGACCGGAAGTGTATATGCCTCATCTGGCGCATTCTGAAGCACGATCTCAAGCGGGTCAGATTCCAGGTCAGTCTCATCAGGCATCCGGATATCGTCAAACTCGAGGATATTCCTCGGCGCCAGTGTCCTGGCTGTATTGAAAGAGAGCAGTTCCAGCGATGCATGCTGCAACGCGTTGAACACATGCACGGGATCAGCGCTCCGCGTACCCCCGGTGCTGTTCTCCGCACTCACCCTTGCCTGCAAGCGGGCATGGGGTTCAATGCGGACCTGCCCGTCGGCCAGGAGGACCGGTTTTTCAGGGGACAGGGCATTATCCTGCCTGACCACCGTGATTTCCATATTATGCACCCACCAGTCATTTGAGATCTTCGCCCGCTGCAGGGTGATGGTCCCGCTTGACCGATCACTACCTAATGGCTGCTGAATGAGCTGTGCGATATCCAGTTCTTCCGTTGTCGTAATCAGCTTGAACCAAATAGTCGACAGGTCCTGTCCCGGCTTCAGTCCCCCGGCACTTGTCGTCGATTTCCACAAAGCTTGTGTCACCTCGTACGGGGTCTTGTACTGCTGGGCATCAAAGACAAATTTCACTTCATCTTCATCACATGCAATGGAGTAGTCGTCGCGAAACTGGAGCAGATAGAAGAACAGGTCCTGTTTTGCATTCTTCACGATCACCTCGGGGTGAAGCAACAGCATCCGCATTTGCGGAGGCAGGCCGAATTCGGTATTACTGATCGTGTTGTCTTCATTCAGGTAGAGCTTCACCTGGCTGCCCGCAAGCTTTTGGTACTGCCCGGACTTGTCCTCCGTCTGCACCTGAAGCCCCACGAGTTCAGATAATTTTGAATGCGCATTTTCATTTTTCAGTCCCCACGTCCGGTACCAGTTGGCGATCCGCTCAAGCGCATCCATGATGATCCCGGCCGCGTTTTCATCCGTGCCGTCTGCACTGAAAGCGCGCTGGTTCAAAAACTTGTCCGTGATGACCATTTCACCGTCTTTGCCTGACACCTCAACTATAGCCTCGTTTTCCTCTTCCCGGGATCCGGCGATGACAATATTGGACGAATCCCGCCACAATTTCCGGATGGAAGCCAGGTCTCCCCCTTCCTCATTCAACCTGACAAAGAAAGGCGGGGCGGGAAACTTCATGACCACTCCCTGGTAAGCTTCATCACCCGGGACAAGCTGGTCGATCAGGCTTTTTAGTGAAAACCCTGTTTTGACATCCAGCTTGCTCTTCTGCGCACCTACAGAAGTGATCACAGCGTCACCCAGCTTTTTGTCTTCCGGGTCCGGCGTCCTGAGCTCCACTTCAACAGGCTGTGCCGGATTGGTGGGCAGGCCATGCACGGCGCCGCATTTGATGTACCAGTCACCGTTTTCATGCACCACTTCATATTTGCTGGGTTTCCCCAATGATTCGCCGGTCAGAAAACGGGTGAAAGGATTGAAATTGGAGATCGCCTGGAACTGCGGGTTCTGGAATTCGCGCATGCGTTTTGCCGAAGCCCGTGTCCGCTGGAACAGATCGACATAATTCACATCCCCTTTCGTTTCCTTCAGGGCCTGCACGAGGCTGGAGGAAAAGATCCCGCCTTTGGTTGTGTCGCCTGCGGTTTGGATATGTTCACAGGCGGACATGAGCAAGTGTCTGGACAGGGGAATATCAATTTTGTCCTGCCGGGCATAATATCCGTCATAATAGGATTCAAGCGGCCTGGAATTCCCGCTGGCCGGTGTGGCCCGGGGAATGATCAGTTCGTCGCCGATGTCCCGGGTCCCTGAACCGGAGTGGCAGGCATCCAATGATACGATGATATGGGGAGCCTCTTTCGCGCTGCCGTCGGGAAATTGTACAGAAACCTCATGCAGCAATGCGGCAAGTTCCTTGTCCGCCAGGTTCTGGACCTGCCCGGTCTGGCTGTCATGGCACAGCAGCGTTTGTTCCATACCTGTCGGTTCGACCTCCTTTGGAAATGCCGAAAGTTCCTCCGAACCGTGTCCGCTGAAATGGAACCAAACCGTATCTTCTGGACCCGCCTGCATCAGGTGCGACCTGAATCCGTCAATTACGTTCCGGTACGTGGCGCTTTCATTTTCGAGCAGCCTGACCTGCAGGTCAAGTGTCCCCTGATAACGGTCTCTAAGAAAAGACTCCAGGTTCCGGATATCCTTCACACATCCCCGAAGGGGCGTGATCTGTGGATTGGCATATTTGTCTACGGCAACAAAAAGGGCATATAATCGACGCATCATATCCGGGCGTATGTGATCAAATTGGATTTCACGAACAAATTAGTGATAATCTTTTATTCCACGTTTTGCCAGGTCGATTGATCCACCACGCATCCAAATGCGCTGTTCTGAAGGAATAAGAAATCTGTAGGGGCCCTGCAGGTACTGGCACGCTTATTGAAAAAATGACTACTTTAATCACCAGGTTATGAAACGGTCACCATACAACATCACCTAAACCATTTTCTATGGATGTCATCTTTCTTGCTTTTGCAAATAACAGCAAGGCACCGCTCGACACGCTGACCCGTGAAGACAAGGAGGTCTACAACCTTCTTTCTCCCAGGGCGTTGAAGCAGCAGTTCCTCATTCATCGGGATTCGTTTGCCACGAAAGAAACCCTTGTCCACAACCTGGAACAGTACAAAAACCACATCAGGCTCTTCCTGTACAGCGGGCATGCGGAGCAGCATGCCTTGCTCACGGATGATGGCGAGGCGCATGCCCGGGGCATTTCGGAGTTGCTCTCCCAGTGCCCGAAGCTGCAATTGGTCTTCCTCAACGGGTGTTCCACGAAAGGCCAGGTAGAGGCCTTGCTGGAGAAAGGCGTCCCGGCCGTTATTGCGACGAGTGCGCCTGTCAATGACGAGAAAGCCACGCATTTTTCCATCCGGTTCTTTCAGGCGCTTGTCAACCAGTCCACGATCAGGGAGGCCTTTGACAGCGCCAAAGGCGCCATCCTGACCGACCACCCGGACATGGACATCCAGATGCAAAGCGGAACCATCAACCTGGCCAGCCTGGGTGAGAAGGAAGGCACATGGGGTCTTTACGCAAAAGAGGAGGAACCCCAGAAATGGGCCCTCCCGATGAATACCGGCTTTTCCATCCCGGACAACTATACCGAAAACGAACGCCTGCTGGATGCCCTGGTCAATGCCCTGTCTGCTTACAAGGAAAAAGCCCGGGACATCCTTGAAGATGAGGCGGAAGGGTCGCCGGTATCCCTGGGCCCGAAACTCGACCTGATCATCTCCTCCCTCCCCGAGGTCCTGAGTGACCAGCTGAAGAAGCTGCTCATCCCCTCCACAGGAAACCTGAGCGATGGTGCATTCTTCGACAAGGTCGGGACAAGCCGCCTCCAGCAACTGGTGATTTCCTACCAGTCGCTCATGCAGCTCCTCACTTTCACCATGCTTGCCCAGGTATGGGATGAACTTTCAAACAATGAGGGGTCTTTCAGTGTGCCGCCGGAGACCCTTGAAATGATCCGTGCCTTTCTGAAGCTGAAGCCGGGCGAGCGCGAAACCTATGACCTGACGAAGCTCATCGGCGAACTGCGCGGAGCACTGGATGCCAACGACAAACCATACTTCATCAATGAACTGAAGGACTTTGCGAAAAAGCTGAATGAATCCGAGAAGCACCAGGATGCGCTCCAGTTTCTGGAACACCTGAAGAGCAAGGCATTTTCAAAGCAGTTGACTGAAGAAGAAGCGAAGCAATTGTGCGTCATCGCCGAAGAAAAGCTGGCGACCATCCTGCGCGAGATCGGGTTTCTTTCAAACTATACCCTGGCCTCCGTAAAGACGATCGATGTCTTGAAGTACCGGCACTATGTCAACCCGAAATACCGGCACAACATCGTCAAGCTCATCCAGTTTGGAGCATCGCCCCCGCTACAGGAATCTGAAAAACTGAAGAAGGCGCTGGACTCGAATTCCGTCCTCCTGTACAAGGAAACCAGCGAGGGCCGGGAATACCTGAACCTCAGCCCGTTTGTGATCGACAACAACTCATTCAACCCGGCGGCAAAGGATGCCCAATTGTTCTTCTTCTACAGCTGCAACCCCGAGAGCGAGGTGTTTGAATTTGTCCATGCCTACAAGCCACTTGATCCCCTCCTTGCCATTAACGAGCAGAAATACTTCCCCCTGATCCGGCCGCAGTTCGAGGCCTTCTCGCAATCATTTTTCAAACAAGCCCTGAATGCCATATGAAAAGCCCGTTCAAATTTCTCAACCCATACGAACAAAAGGACAAGAATATCTTCTTTGGCCGCGATGACGAGATCAAAGAACTCTACCAGATGGTTTTCCAGACCAACCTGCTCCTGGTCTACGGCCTCTCGGGCACCGGGAAAACCAGCCTGGTGCAGTGTGGCCTGGCCGGCAAATTTGACGGGCCGGAATGGCATCCTTTTTTCATCCGGCGACAGAACAATATCCTGGACTCTATCGGCCAGACGTTCAAGCCCTACCTGGACGGGGAGCACAAAACAATGCTGGAGAGCGTAAAATCCATTTACAACAAGTACTTCAGGCCGGTCTACCTGATCTTCGACCAGTTTGAGGAGATCTTCATCCTGGGCAAACCGGCGGAACAGCAGGAATTTATCGGGCAGCTGAAGGAACTCCTCGATGCCCATATCCCCTGCAAGGTGATCATCGTGATGCGGGAGGAGTACATCGGGCAGCTGTACGCCTTCGAAAAGGAGATCCCGACCCTGCGCGATTTCCGGTTCCGGGTGGAACAGATGGGGATGCAGAAGGTCCAGCAGGTCATCGCCTCCACATTTGGCGCGTTCAACGTCCGGATCGAAGAACCGAAAGATGAATTGCTTGATCAGATGGTGCAGAACATCAGCGACGAAAAATCCGGCATCGCCCTGCCGTATGTCCAGGTGTACATGGACGTGCTTTACCGGGAGGGCACGCGGGACATCAAACCGGGGGAGGTAACCGAAGGTGAATACCCCGAAGTCACTATTACGCGGGAAGACATCCGGAATGCCGGTGAGATCGAGGATGTGCTGGGCAATTTCCTGGACCAGCAGATGAAGCTGATCAACCGGAGGATCAAGTCGGAGCACCCCGAATACGATGCAGGTTTCCTGGCCGCATTCATCGACCCTTTTGCGACGGAGGATGGCACGAAACGGCCGATCCCCTACCTGAGGGAGAACGGCAATATCGTCTTCTCCGCCTCGGAAATGAAAAACCTGCCATCGACATCGCCCAGGATCATGGAAATGGCCATCGAGGGACTGGAAAATTCACGCCTGCTGCGCGTGAACGATGACAGCATCGAATTGGCCCATGACAGCCTGGCGGCCCTGATCGACCAGCGGCGAACTGATGAGCAGCGCTCGCTGAACAACATCAAGAAGCGGCTGATCAACGAATTCAACGAGTACCAGGAATCGCACGAGCCGCTTTCCAGGAAGCAGCTCATTTCCTTCGAGGAATACATCCCGCTCCTGAACCTCGACCGCGAGATCCTGGATTTCATCCATTTCAGCGAGAAGGAAGCGACGCGCAAGGAACAGGAAGAACTGGAGCAGAAAAGGAAGGAGCTCGAGGTGGAGCAGGAACGGCGGCGGGCAGAGTTGATGGCGCAAAAGGCACAGGCTGAAAAGGACAAGGTGGAAGCCGAAAAACAGGCCATTGCAGCTGGAAAAAAAGCCAGAAGATTACGAAACATACTTTTCATTTTCGCTGTAGTTATTCTTGGCCTTGCAGTATGGGTATTAAAAGACCTACTCAAATCCTCTGAGGAAAGAGGCGATGTACTTGAACAGAAAAACAGAGAACTCGCAGAAAAAACTGCAGAAATTGAATCCCAAAAGAAAACGATTGAGCTCCAAAAAGATTCCATCGAAACCATCTTCAAGCGACTTCAACCCCATGTGGACAGAGCGGACAAACTCATCAGGGGAGAAGGAAACTCTTCCCTCCAGGAACAAGCTAAAGGTTTACTGACCACTTCCATTTTTATCCGCGGGATTATGAATGGTGAGTCGGATAAAAAAATCAATGGCTTTGCATATAATGCGTTTGTGTACCAGGACCGGTTTTTCCCGACAAACCAGCGCAACGCTTTCAGGTTGGAGAACCCGAGAAAAGTGGAAACCTTCGGATTTGACGATCCCTGGATTGCCATTTATGCAGGTATTCGTGCACCTAAAAGTGAGAAAATCACACTCAGATGGTTTCATGAAGATGACTTGCAATCCCCTGTTCAGACAGACGATGGCGATGTTCGATTCAGCATCGGTTCGAAAGGATATGGCTGGTCAAAACCATTGATCAGGGCCAACAGGAAGAAGGGCAATTATACAGTCAGACTGTACAATGAATTGGGCACCCAAATCGGGGAAACAAAATTCACAATCAAATAATCGCCCCATTTACACACATCAAATATGTGCTATCTTTAGCTATTGGAAGATTTCTCCAAACTCGTTGTCCACAACGCCAATAATCCAATGACCACAGGAAAAGAACAACGCCGGCTTGCCGCTGTCATGTTCTGCGACATCAGGGGCTATACGGCACTTGTCCAGAAAGACGAGGGTGCCGCGCTGAAAAAAGTCTCCAAATTCAGGCGGGTGCTCGAGTCACACACCGGGGACCATCACGGCGAGGTCATTGAATTTTACGGGGACGGTAGCCTCAGCGTCTACCCGAGCGTGGTCGAGGCGATCGAGTGCGCGATCCAGATGCAGCAGGACTACCTGGTCGATGACCCGGTGGAGGTCCGGATCGGGATCCATTTCGGTGATATCGTCTTCCGGGAGGGGACAGTCTATGGCGACGGAGTAAACCTTGCCGCCCGGATCGAAGCACAGGGGGTACCCGGGGCCATCCTGATCAGCGACAAGGTCAAACGCGAACTCAAAAACCACCCGACCATCTCCTCGCGATCCATGGGTAAATACAGCCTCAAGAATGTCGACGAACCCGTCGAGATCCATGCCATCGAGCACCCGTCCATTGTGGTTCCCCAGGACAGGATCGACAGCCTGCGCAAAAAGAAGCGGATCCTGCTCATCCAGAAGATCCTGGTCGGGGTGTTGTTTGCCGCCCTCGTGATCACCCTGCTGCAGTTTGTCAATATCCCGGCGCTCGGGGACCTCTTCGGAAAAGCAAAAAGAGGTACGCCCCCGGATATCTTCAGGGAAAAGATCGCCGTCCAGCAATTCCAGAACAACACATTCCGGGACTCGCTGAACCTGATTGGTGATATTGCCGGCGACTACCTTTCCCGCGAACTGCTCAAGACGGAAAAGGCGAATGTCATTGCCTACCGGACCAGTTCCGAGTTGGAAAACAGCGGAGTGCTGCAGGCTTCTGCCGCTTCGGGTCCTTTTGACCGATCGGCTGTCTACCTGATCACGGGCTCATTCAGGCTTGTCGGGCGGGACAGGGATTCCATCCTTTTTTCCGCATCGGTACAAAACACGAAAACCGGCGAGATGCTCCATGGCTTTACGGACCAGGCAGCTCCGATTAAGGACCCTTTTTCCGGCCTTGAGAAACTGAACAGCCAGGTCAAGGGCTACTGGGAAAGCAAGGGTCAGCATGTCACCGTGCCGCCAAATTACCAGGCCTACAAGGCATTCCTCAAGGCTCGTGAGGCCTGGTTTGCGAATGACTCCGTCGTGATCGCACAGCTCCGGCAGGCGATCCGGCTTGACAGTTCTTTCACGGATCCGTATTTCTATCTGTTTACGCGGTATTTCGACCTTGGCGAATACCCGGAGGCTGCTGAAGTCCTTACCATGCTCAGGAGCCAGTCTGCCGGATTTTCCCCGCGGCAGAGGACCCAGATCCGCCAGATGGAAGCCGACCTGGCCGGCCGGAATGTGGAAGCCTACCGCCTGTTCATGGAAGAATATGCGAAAGACCCAAAGGACCTGTTTATCAACGGTGCGGCCATGGCCTATGCCATGGAGTATGTCAATGCACCCGAAAAAGCGGTTGACATCTTTGAGGAGATCCCGCTGGACCGCTTTTCTGATTATGCCGCCTGCGCCTATTGCCTGGAGCGCCTGCATATTGCCCAAATGGCATACCTCAGGCTGGGCAGATACAAAAAGGCCGAGGTGCTCATCAAGACATTCCCCAGGCGGATGTCATACCAGAAGTATTTTATTGGCCAGGTGCCCTATTATGCCTCCCAGCTGGATACCGCAGGCATCCGGTTTGTGCGCGAGAACTTGGTGACTTCGGGGCTGGATCCTTCATTGGTTGCCGTCCTGCACATCGTTGCCGCTCGTGAATTCAGGCTGCGCGGTGAAGACCGGCTGGCTTACCATTATGCCGGGCTGGCACTGGATGGACTGGGCGAACGCCTGTCTTTCCTCCGCGGCGAGGTCCTCTACCTCAAAGGGGATGACGATGCGGCGTATGCGGAAACGGCCAAACTCCTCGAAAGATATCCTGATTACCAGGCGGCGATCCTTCGTCTTGGCGTCCTTGCCGCGCGGTTAGGGAAAAGGGAAGAAGCGCTTGAGCTGTCGAAGCGCCTTGAATCTTTCGATGAGCCTTATACTTTCGGTGAGGTTTCCTATCAACAGGCGGCCATCCATGCCCAGTTTGGCGACACCAGTCTTGCCCTGGAAAAACTCGAAAAAGCGATTTCAGAAGGTTGCAAGTTCCATTTCCTCAACCGCTTTGAATCAGATCCCGACCTGATGCCGCTGCATGGCAACCCGGA
>JARQTN010000135.1:17857-20179 GCA_029976695.1 Lewinellaceae bacterium | reverse complement strand
GCAATTCGTAATTTCCGTAACCCGTAACCCGTAACCCGTAACCCGTAACCCGTAACCCGTAATGAACGTACTTCCCTTACCGTTTTCTTTTCCGGATGAACTGGAAAACAGAGATCACGATCAGGATCAGCAAAATCCCCCAAATGAAAGGCAGGTCAGCACGGATCACCGGATCGCCCTCAGGCAGGCTCTTTTCCCATTGGGCGACAAAATAGAATTCATACACCAGGTAGGCCAGGATCGCGACGATCGTTACCCACTGCATTACGGTTAATTTCATCTTGTCATTTTTTAGATTCTGCATTGAAGATACTACTGAAACCTGAATTCTGCAGAGTTATGTATCTTGATTTCGAACTTGAACATGATTGGTATGAAAAATGGATTCCTCCTATGCTGGTTCATATTGAGCTGTGCCATGACCCTGGCACAGGAAAATGAACGTCTGACACTCGAACATTATGCTGAATATGAATGGACTTCCAATCCGCAGCTTTCCCCGGACGGAAAGCAGGTCCTGTACTCCCGCACCTGGATCAACCTGAAGGATGACAAGCGGGAAACAGATCTGTGGATCGTGAATACGGATGGCACTATGAACCGATTCTTTATCAAGGGTTCCAACGGGAGGTGGTCACCGGACGGGAACAAGATCGCTTTCACCAGGAAAGGGGAACCGGATGGCACCCAGGTCTTTGTAAAATATCTTGGCGTGGAAGGGGAACCCACACAGATCACCAGGCTCCCGGAAACACCGCAGGGGATGGTCTGGTCACCCGACAGCAAACATATTGCATTTACGATGCATGTGGATGCGGAGGCCTCCTTCAAACCCGTTGGTGTCCCGAAAAAGCCGGAGGGTGCAAGTTGGACGAAGGCCCCGCGGGTGGTCGACAAGGTGGATTACAGCCAGGACAGGGTCGGTTTTCTCGAACCGGGATACCGCCAGCTCTTTGTCGTTTCTGCAGAAGGCGGGACAGCACGCCAGATCACAGATGGGGAATGGCACGTGGGTGGGAGTCCTGAATGGACACCGGATGGAAAAAGGATCCTGTTCAGCAGTTACAGAAGGGAAGATGCGGAATATGCACGGAGACAATCCAACCTGTATGCTGTGGATGTCAGGACAAAAGAGATCCATGAACTCACGACCCGAGAAGGATCAGAAACAGATGCTGCTGTTTCTCCCGATGGCGGGAAAGTCGCTTTCCGCGGTTCGCTGTGGACCGAAAATTTTTACCATGACCAGAAGTTGTATGTCATGGACCTGGATGGTGGCAATGTGCAGATGATCACGGAAAACCTTGACCGCACGCCCGGAGATCCCATCTGGGCAGCGGATGGTTCCGGTGTCTATTTCAATGTACGGGAAGAAGGTTCGAGCAACCTGTACTTTGCTGACCTGAGCGGGAAAGTAAAGCAGGTGACAGTTGGCGCGCACATGCTCAATACAAATGATATCTCCAAAGACGGACAAGCAATTGCAACATGGTCGGATCCCCATAATCCGTCAGACATTGTCACGTACAGCCTAAACGCACCCGATCGGATCAGGCGCCTGACCAATGTGAATGAAGATATCTTCTCCGATATCAAACTCGGGGAGGTGGAAGAGATCTGGTACGACTCCAAAGACGGGACCAGGATCCAGGGCTGGATCGTAAAGCCGCCAGCTTTCGATCCGGACAAGAAATATCCGCTTGTCCTGCGCATCCATGGCGGGCCTCATTCGATGTACCATGTGGGGTTCAATTATAATTTTCAACTGCATGCCGCGCAGGACCAGGTGGTGCTTTATACGAATCCCCGCGGTTCGACAGGCTATGGGTATGATTTTGCCAATGCGATCCAGAACGCATATCCGGGCAAGGACTACGATGACCTGATGGCCGGTGTGGATGAAGTCATCTCCCGTGGCTACATCGATGAGGACAGGATGTATGTGTATGGCGGGAGTGGCGGTGGCGTGCTGACCAGCTGGATCGTTGGCCAGACGGATCGTTTCGCGGCAGCTTCGGTCAACTACCCGGTGACCAACTGGTTTTCATTTGTTGGCACGACGGATGGTGCCGGATGGTACTATAACTTCGAAAAATTTCCGTGGGAAGATCCCTCCGAACACATACGCCGCTCTCCCCTGATGTACGTTGGAAATGTCAAGACACCGACCATGCTGATGTGCGGGGAGGATGACCTGCGCACACCGATCTCGCAGACTGAAGAGTATTACCAGGCGCTGAAGATGAACAAGGTGCCGACAGTCATGGTCCGGTTCAACAAAGAGTATCATGGGACGAGCAGCAAGCCATCCAACTTCCTCCG